>SYDZ01000265.1 GCA_005801025.1 Actinomycetota bacterium | reverse complement strand
CGAATTTCGTCAGCGACGATTTGATCTGCCCAGGCTGGGAGATCTCGCCCAAAGCATTGTCGTGACCATGAAGGAACTGCCCAGCCAGCGTCCACCAGCAACTCACGCCAAGCTTGGAGGGAAAGGGAAGGATCCCAATTGCTCATCAGCCATTGCCGGATGTCCTTTTCGACTGTCTCGCGACTCGGAGTGTTCACGATCAAGAACCAGTGGAATCATGCAATCCACAGGTGCGGATCCAGATATCGGTGAGAGTGGTTACTGCTGCAACGGCTCTCATAGTGATGACGGTAGTCGCTCTCGCCATACATGTTGAAATTAGCAGAGATAGCACTATGGTTCGAGACGTGATTGAACGACATCTCGTGATCGAAACACCAGAAGGCTCAATGGGGACATATGTGGTCCATCCACAAGGGGACGGACCATTTCCTGTGGTTCTGTTTTTGATGGACGCCCCCGGCAAGCGTCCTCTCCTGCATGAGATGGCTAAGCGCATTGCCGAGCGCGGTTATTACGTGATGCTGCCCAATTTGTATTACCGCACGACACCGTCATTTGAACTTGACTTTTTCAGTAAAGAATCCTTTCAACGAATGGTGGAGTTGATGGGTGGCACGGGTAACCGAATGATCGCCCGCGATGCGTCTGAACTTTTCTCTTACGCGGAAAAAGAATCAATGGCCAATGCCGAGATTGCCGGTTGTGTGGGTTACTGCATGTCAGGTCCCTTTGCTTTATATGTGGCCGCCGAACATCATGATCGCGTGCGCGCCGCGGCGTCCTTCTACGGTGTGCGACTGATCACAGATTCATCTGACTCACCGCACACGCAACTCGTCAATATCACTGGCGAAATTTATGTGGGTTGCGCTGAGCACGATGATTATGTGCCGATGGACATGGTTGACGATTTTGAGACTGCAATGGTGGACTCCGGAGTGCGTGGAAAACTGGAGCGCTATTGGGGAAATCAGCACGGTTTCGCCTTCAACGATCGTCCCGCTTATGACGCAGTCGCTGATCAACGGCACTGGGAAGTGTTATTAGATCTTTTTGCTCGCAATCTTGGTTTGAGTGACGAACTGGACTGAGTGACTTGAGGCCTCAGCGCCGAACTGAGGTTCTCAGTCAGTTGACTGAGGTAAGGCCACGATGGCTTCATGTTCTAGTGAGGCCACAACTTTGCCGGCGATTTCAATGTGCACATCAAGAATCGCCCGTTCACCATGTGACTCAAAGCGTCGGACAACGACAGATTTCATCGTTGCAATATCGCCGCCATGGGCAATTCCGTGATGGCGAATGACACTTCTTGTATGAATCCAACTGCCGCGTGCCACATATTGGTGCACCACCTGGTTGGCAAGTGCTGGCCACACTGCGGGGTGAACGAGATTCTCATCAGTGTAAAAAGAAAGATCGTCCCCGGCGCGATTGCCGTAATCGCATCCCCATTCGCCGTTGAGGGCGATTGTGATGTCGGGTAATTTCTCGCCGATACGCAGAGCGATGAGGGGCACAGATTGACGCTGTGTCTGGAAGATCACTCGCGGTTGTTCGGGTTCGTTGGTCACAGCGTGAATCGCTATCTCGTCGCCATCTGTAATAGGGATGCAGCGTAAAAGATCGCCATCAAAGACGGGGCGTCGAAATCGCACTTCTCCACCGCCATATTGCAGCCAGTCGCGTCCCCAAGCCACGATCAGTGGATGAGTGAGATAGGCGTAGGTGGTCACGCCCGCTACAAGGGCTCGCGGAAATCCAGCAGATTGTGCTCCATCATCGGTATGAATGGGATTACGCGCATGCTCAGGGAGGTTGGCGGCGATGATCTGCCAAGTTGTGGGTCGTGAATTCACGTGGAAGGGGTGGGAATACGAAAGTCGGTGACTTGTGTATCGTCGGTTCCGAGATCGGTGAAATTATCGTATGACCGAGCCGCCATAAATTCTCTCCAGGAGAAAGGTCGGTAACGTGCCCCGTCAACACAAAGTTCGGTGATTGGTTCAATAGTTGAATCGCGAAATGGATTTTGAAAATACGGGATGCTGAAGCGACGTTTCCGCGTCATCGGCACGACGCGGTGTATTGCAGCACGGTACTGATCATTGGTCCACGCTTGCATGCAGTCGCCTAAGTTGATGACGATTGTTCCCTCGATCGGCGGTACGTCAATCCAGCCGTGATCGCGTGATTCGGCTTGAAGTCCGCCTGTGTCGTCTTGAAGTAACAAGGTGATGGTTCCTGGATCAGTGTGGTATCCCAATGCTGTCTCGCCGAGATCAGCAAGGCCCGAACGTTCATGCTCGGGGACTGGGTCACCAATGGGATACTGGTTGAGACGCACCATGCTCCCGTGGCGACTGCCCATCATCTTCTGGCGCGACTCCTCAGAAAGGTTGAGTGCTTGGTGGATGAGTCCCAGAGTCCGATCAGCCAGTTCACTGAACTCATCGAACAATTCGCTCATCGTCTCGCGAAATCCGGGTAATTCGCGGGGCCAACGGTTGCGTGCATCAATGGCAGCGACAGTGGGGTCAAGGTAGTCGAAAACCTCTTTGTTATCGCGTTTACGCTTTGTGAGCTCACGATCGTAATAACCCATGGGATTGTCGAGGTCACGCATGATGTCAGTTTTGATGGAGCGGTCGGCGTCAAAGAAAACTTCAGTGTGTCGCCATGTGCGAGCAATGAGGTCATCAAGACCATGCCCCGACAAGAGGAAGAAGCCATGATCGCGGCAGGCAGCATCCAAGGCTTCCAAGGACGTGGCGGTTGGGGAGGAGATATCAATGGTCGGGACTAGGAGCACACCTCATGTTGGCACAAGTCCTTGTTGAGGTAAACCTTGACCTTGACTTTGTTCAATGTTCCGCCAGAAGAGACCTTTCGTCTATGGAAATCAAACCTCAATCGGCAATAATGAGAGCGTGATTAACCACTACCTTTCCGCCCGTGCCGAACTTGATGCTCCAGGTTCACCCTTTGCCACAATCATCAGTGACGTTCGTGGGGCTCCCGTGAAGGTATTTGCCTCGGCTCCAGCGAATCTGCGGATGCTGTGGGAATCAACTGTGGCTCATGGTGATAAGGATTATCTCGTGTATGAGGATGAGCACTATACCTACGCCGAAATTCACGCACAGGTGCGCAAGTTTGCTCATTACTTGACCTCGCAAGGAGTCGGTCGTCATAGCCGGGTGGCATTGGCGATGCGCAATTATCCCGAGTGGGTTGTCGGCTATTGGGCGACTGTTTCGATCGGCGCCGCCGTTGTCGGTATGAATGCATGGTGGACGGCTCCCGAAATGGAATATGCACTCAACGACAGCCAGCCCGCAGTGCTCGTCGCTGACGATGAGCGCCTCGAGCGCTTCTCTCACACCACAGGGTTAAAGCCCATCCATGTGATCGCAGTTCGTTCAGATCGTGACTTGCCTGCCAACGCAGTTCGTTGGGCCGACGTCATGTCAGTTACAGATCCGGGTTCTTTGCCTGTCGTTGAATTTGATACCGATGATGATGCGACGATCTTTTACACGTCGGGAACAACAGGATTCCCTAAAGGTGCGCAACTCACCCACCGTGGATCCATCGCCAATATTTACAACATTGTTGTGATGACAACAGCGGT
>SYDZ01000264.1 GCA_005801025.1 Actinomycetota bacterium | reverse complement strand
CGGCCATCGCTTTGGGTTACCTGATCTTTCTTGGGGTCGCCCAACTTTGTCTGACAATCAACAAAAAGCGTTGGGTTCTGCCTTCTTTCAGAAGCAGTTTCGTGGCCATGCTGGCATTGTCCTTCGTCGTTCGATTAGGCACACTTCTCGCTGTCGCACCTACTCGAACAGACGGAGGAGATCCGCTTTTCTACCATTCAACGGCGAACTTTCTCGCCACTGGTCACGGATTTCCTGAGCCATTAAATTTTATTGCTTTTCAAAATTGGCGTGCCAGCGCCCTCCACGGACCACTCTATCCACTTGTACTTTCGTTCATGTCACGACTTGGTGGAACGACATATTTTGATCACAAGGTCTTCTCATTGATCATCGGTACCACCCTC
Source organism: Actinomycetota bacterium (assembly GCA_005801025.1). Taxonomy (GTDB): domain Bacteria; phylum Actinomycetota; class Acidimicrobiia; order Acidimicrobiales; family Ilumatobacteraceae; genus Casp-actino8. The sequence continues at coordinate 2,445 of SYDZ01000264.1, read as the reverse complement.
GTGGCGATGATCGGACTCGTGGCCCATCAAGTTGCCTCGCGCCAATCGGCGCAGCGCATCACAATTCTGGCGATGTTCTTAGGAGCTATTTATCCCAATTTGTGGCTCGTTGATGGAGTGATGTTCCCCGAGGGGCTGATGGCTCTGTGCACGACCGCGACGGTGTATGCCGCCTACCGCTGGAAAGGCAAGCCGACCTTGAAGTGGTCCGCGGCGATGGGTCTGCTCGTGGGTCTAGCAGCCCTCACCCGTGGCGAAGGACTGTTGCTTTCTGTGTTGCTCGTCGTGCCTTGGATTCTTTGTGCGGGCGATCTTTCATGGCGCACCCGACTCAAACACATCGCCCTTGCTGGCATGGCTTGCATCTTGGTGCTCACCCCATGGACTCTGCGCAATGCACGATCATTTGAAGTTCTTGTTCCACTCTCAACTAACGGCAATGAACTCTTCGTCTATGCCAATTGCGATCCCACCTATAGCGGAAAATTCATTGGCTTTTGGTCCTTTGCCTGCCAAGAAGATCTGCGGTCTCAAGGTATTGACGCCACCGGTGACGAAGCACAAAAATCCCTCTTTTGGCGGAAACAGGGTTTTGACTACGCGACCGAACACATCTCCGAGTTACCTAAAGTTGTTGCCGCCAGAGTTGGTCGCCAATGGGAATTGTTCCGCCCGTGGCAAAACACCGAGTTTGCTCCCATTGAGGGACGCAATAAAAATGCTGCTCGCGCTGGACTGTTGATGTACTACGTCCTCGCTGCATCTTCCATCTATGGCGCCGTTCTCATCCGTCGTCGAAGAGCGGGTCTGCTACCTCTTGGAGCACTCTTCATCAACGTCACCCTCACTGCGATATATGCCTATGGCACCACTCGTTTTCGCGTCCCCGCCGAACCAGCCTTATGCGTCCTCGCTGCCGTGGGCGGATACCCGTTACTGCAACGTTTGCGCTCCCGATACGCGCCACGCAGTCCCCGTCACAATGATGAGCACGCGACGACACGAGCGAATTGTTTTGTTCAAGGGGCAACCATACATGTGCGCTCAATCGTAAGTAGACAGGCTCGCGCAACGTGGGCTTCACTAGGTGTCGTAGCGCTGACGATTGCCATCACTCTTCCGGCCCTCTATCGCGCGATCGGCTCGTCCATGGAGGAAGGATTCATGCTCGTCTTTCCCGAGCGGGTCATCAAAGGCGCTGTTGCCAATGTTGACTTTTTGCATCTCTACGGACCCGGGTCTCTGCACTTACTTTCATTGTGGTACCGCGTCTTCGATGTCAGTCTCATGTCAGAACGAACATTTGGCTTAGCACAACATCTACTGGTGATCTTTGGCTTAGTTGTCATCACTCGCCCTTGGGGTAAGAAAGCCTCAACCCTCGTGGGATGCATTTCCACTATCTTTGTCCTCACACCCATTGGGCTACAAGCATTGGCCTGGAGCGGTGGGGTCGGAATTGCACTGTGGTCAGTCATTTTCTGTGCCAGGGCCATCAACCGCGAACATCAACTCTTACCGACGCCCGGCAGTTGGGTCACTGCCGGTTTACTCGCCGGGCTAGCGCTAACTTTTCGCCCCGATTTAGTTTTAGCACTGGCGCTCGTTTTCGGTTGGGCACTGCGGAAACGTTCACGACGTATCGTCAGCCAGGTGATGTGTGGTGTAGCCGTGGGCCTCACGTCCTTATGGATTCATCTGATCCAGGCGGGGCCAAATGCAATGATTCGTGGCGCTCTGCTTGATCCACTCATCCACCTGAGACCTGGTCGCGAATTACCTCGTCCGCCGAATCGGCACTATCTGCAAGGCGCATTACAAGTCATTGCTGAAAAGTTTGCGCCATGGTGGGGTGTACCACACCTCAGCGCACCACAACAGCTTTTTGTTTGGTTCTTCCTATTACCTGTGATCGCAGTGCTCATAGCCGTCATCGCCTTTCGGGTCATCAGACGCTCCGATACCGTCGCCTCACAACAGCGCGGCGTCACACTTTTCATCGTCGCCCTGTTTGGCATCGGACTTTTACCCCAAGCATTACAGCGGCCGGATAGCGCTCACTTGTTGTGGGTCTCGTGCATATCTTGGCCTGTATTGATCATCGCTCTCATTGAATTGATTCGCCACCGAGCACCTAGGACACATCCGACTGTCCGCTTGGTCACAGCGTTTTCAATCACACTCTGCGTTGACGTCGTCTTCGTACCGTATTACACCCTGCGGACCTACACCGATTTGGCGTGGCGCAGCATCTCAGGAAAAACCGAAGTCTTGCAAGTGACTCGCGGTGATCGATACTTCTATCTCGGAGATGACAGACCGTATATGGCATCACTTCAAGTAGTCAAAGATCTTGATCAGTTATCTCATCCTGGCGAGCGTCTGTTAGTCGGCCCCGCAGATCTCCGCAACACTTCTTATAGTGATGCGTTCTTTTATCATCTT
>SYDZ01000022.1 GCA_005801025.1 Actinomycetota bacterium | reverse complement strand
GGTCTCCATCAACCGAACCGAACTCAACATAAGCAATTTTGGCCGAAGCCACTCCCACGGTGCGACCCTTTTTATCAACGAGCCATAAAACATCTGTTGCCCCTGACAAAGCAGCTTCAATTTTGGCCTTGGTTGCATCGCGCTCTTCATCGACCTGCTCCAGCGAAATTTCGCGTGCAATCTGAGTAACGCCAATACGAATGTCCACGACTTGCCTCCGGTGTTAGCACTGCGAGCAGGAACTTCCTGCTCGCTTTCTCATCCTGACGCTATCGCCTAGGAGAGCGTGAACTCAGACCGCAGTGGCGCAAAACGTGCTACCCATCGGCAAAGATTCCATGGTTGAGACATCGGCCTCACCATACAAAGCGCTCAACATACCTTTGACCATGCCTCGATCAACAGCGCAAATCACTGGATGCTCAATGGCCACATCGCCAAACGGGCAGTGATTATTTATGATTTGCAGTTGGTTGTTGCGCTTCTCGGTATGAGCAGCGAACCCATGGGCGGTGAGGGCGTCGGCTACGGCCTGCATCGCTGAGCGTAAACTCGTTTGCCCAGCAGCCAAATCGGTACCCGTGAGAGCTGCTGCCATCGCCTGTCCGTATTCTTGACCGACCTCTTCGGCGATGATCTCGGCCTGCGCAGCAGGCAACATTGCCAAGGTCTTTCCCAAAAGGCTTAAAACCAGGTCATCACTGCGCACAGGGAACTCGCCCATCGGCAACTCTGCCGCCGCCGAATATCGCTTAGACGGCCGCCCTGCCCCACCACCACTCGGACGAACGACAGCCACGTCAACATAACTGCCGGCCGCCAATTTGTCTAAATGGTGTCGCGCCACATTGGGATGCAGGTCAAACTCAGATGCAACCTCAGCGGCTGTGACACCCTCGTCAATCGCGCGCACAAAAAGGTAAATCGCACGGCGAGTAGGGTCCCCAAAAGCATTGGTAATCGCCGTCACAGAAGCCGCAAAACCACCACTCGCGGTCGAGGGTGACCCGTGACCAGAAACAGAAAGGGGGCGGGTCGCAGTCATAGGGATATTATACCTATCGCCGTAGTGCAAATTATGAAGTCGGGAGTTCCACCCATGTCAGTTACCCATGAGCAGGTCGTTGAAGCCCTTCGACCTGTTGAAGATCCAGAACTCCACCGTTCCATTGTGGACATCGGCATGCTGCGCGATGTGCAGATCAATGAAGATGTCGTTTCTATTCTGATAGCCCTCACTGTTGCCGGGTGTCCTTTGCGCAATGAGATCACCAATCGCGTGAAGGGTGCCGTGACTCCCCTCCCAGGCGTTGCCAGCGTCAACCTCGAGTTCACCGTCATGACCGATGAAGAGCGCGCGGAACTGCGACTCAAATTGCACGGTGACCCAGGTGCAACTGCGGGACAAGGTCACGCCCATGGTCACGCCGAGGGTCGCGCAATCCCGTTTGCGAATCCAGATAACAAAACTCGCCCACTACTCATTTCTTCTGGCAAAGGTGGAGTCGGAAAGAGCAGTGTCACCACCAACCTCGCAGTAGCGCTTGCCGCTCAAGGACACTCGGTGGGTGTTTTAGACGCTGACATTTATGGCTATTCGATTCCGCGCATGTTGGGTGCCAATGCTGATCCTGTCGCCATTGACCGCATGTTGCTTCCTTCAGAGTCATATGGAGTGCGCTGCATTTCCATTGGTTACTTTGTCCCCGAAGGTCAAGCGGTTGTCTGGCGTGGACCGATGTTGCACAAAGCGCTTGAGCAGTTCTTGACCGATGTCTATTGGGATGAACCAGACTTTTTGCTGATTGATATGCCGCCAGGTACTGGAGATATCGCTCTCAGCCTCAGCCAATACCTGCCAAAGGGTGAGGTCTACGTTGTGACCACTCCACAACAGGCCGCACAAAAAGTTGCACGCTTATCGGCAGCTATGGCTGTCAAAGTCGGTTTGCCAGTCAAGGGCGTTATTGAAAATATGTCCTGGTTTACTGGCGATGATGGTCAGCGCTATGAATTATTCGGTAGTGGCGGTGGCCAGGAGCTAGCCACCGAACTCGGTGTTCCGCTTCTCGGCCAGTTGCCATTCGTACAAGCATTGCGCGAAGGCGGCGATGATGGTCGACCCATTGCGGCCATTGATCCGAGAAGCGAATCTGGCTTAATCTTCCACGACATCGCGCAAAAAATTGCTGCCGACAATAAGCCTCGCAAGAAGTTCAGCAAGTTTCTGAAAATCAATGGTTAAAAACTAGTCGTTCCAGAAACGCTGTTCTTTGAATGGATCGGCATACATGTGGTAGCCATTGCGCTCCCAGAACCCTGGTGCATCTTGAGGAATCAGTTCGATCCCCCGCAACCATTTGGCGCTCTTCCAAAAGTACAAATGCGGAATGACAATTCGCACCGGGCCACCATGCTCAGCAGTGATCTCTTCACCTTCAAATGCGTAGGCAACGAGGGCCTCATCAGTGGTGATGTCTGCCAAAGGGACATTGGTCGTATAACCGAATTCGGCGTGTTCCATAACATGGGTTGCATCACTATGCACACCAGCATGTTCCAATAAATCTTTAACTCGAACACCTTGCCATGTGGTATCAAATTTGCTCCACTTGGTGACACAGTGAATATCAAAAGTCAGTGACACGCTCGGAAGTGCCTTCAATTGATCGAGAGTCAGAGTAAACGGCTGATCAACGAGACCAAAAATATCCAGGCTCCACTGCCCAGGTTGATAATCGGGGATTTCACCGACATGAAGTACAGGAAAACGATCGGTCAAGTATTGTCCGGGTGGCAATCGTGAGGCATCAAGCCCACGTGCCGAAATGCCTTGGCGGTTACGTTCGAAAAAGCTCATACCCACAGTTTGTCGTCATGTGCAGCGTTCAACACCGCTGGAGAGCACCTCATTTTTGCCTGTAGTTTGATCCCATGACTCAGGTCTGCACCATTTACCTTGTTCGCCACGCCAAGGCGGGTGACCGAAATGGCTACGACGGAGATGACACTCTGCGACCCCTGAGCGGAAAGGGTCGCCGTCAGGCAGTGGCGATCTGTGAGCGCCTGAGTCAACTCATCGTAAAACTCCCCGAGGCTCTTTTGCTCTCAAGTCCGTACATCCGGTGTATCCAAACTCTCGAACCTCTGGCAGCCGAGCGCCACACGGTCATCCAGACCGAAAAATGTCTTGCTGAGGGTTATGACCGCGAGCGTGCTCTCGAACTCATATCCTCACTTCCT
>SYDZ01000263.1 GCA_005801025.1 Actinomycetota bacterium | reverse complement strand
GGGGCTGAAGCCTCACGCGGCTGGGACAAATTTTCTGTCATCATGGAATACATCCCCTACCGCAAAGACGAGGTCAACCGGACGCGCGCGGACTTCTATCAATACTTCCCGCAGCGCGTAATTCTTGGCGAACCATGGCTTCCCAGAAGCCATGAAACTTATCTCCATCGGAGGCTTTCATTCGCTCGATGTACCACTGCGGTAACGATGAGGTCATGTCGGGTTTAGCCGTGCGCGCGTACCAGGCACGTTGGCTGCGTTGTTCGAGGGCGACGCACCGTTGATGGACAGCACGGATTGATTGACCCATCACAAAAACACCGTGGCCGGCAAGCAACACTAAATCAGCATCACCCATCGCCGCGACCGCTGTCGCAGCGGCGTCAGTGTCATCAACGCTCCCCCCATATTCTCGCACTAATGCGATGTCGCCACCTCCAAGAACACTTGATTGATCAAGGGCGGGCGGGATTTCACCCATATCAGCCCATACGGTTCCAAACAGTGGATGGTTATGTAATGCAACTTCAACGTCTGGCCGAGCCTTATGTAATTCAAGATGCAAGGGGATGCCGAGCGGAACTGGCCAGTTGCCTTCAACGAGATTTCCTTGCATATCAATGCGAATAATGTCTTGCACGCGAAACTCGTTCCACAGCAACAGCCACGGATTGCACAGCAATGTTCCGTCGTGAAGATTGACAGTGATATGACCCGCTAAGTGGTCGTTGTAACCCTCACGCCACAGAGTACGGGCAAGAAGGACCATCTCTTGCTTGAGTGAGAGGTCTGGCAAGAGACGGTCTTTGTTCGACTCAAACGGCGTATTGCTCATCGTCTCATTCTTACCGATATCAGTCCCTCGTCTGCTACACAAGCCGTACTGAGCGCGGTGCATGACAGTTCAGCAGCTTGCTTGTGGCACGATCGTGAGATGACGCTCACTATCGCCTCAGTTAATGTCAACGGTCTTCGCGCCGCGGTAAAAAATGGAATGCATGCATGGATGACTCAATGTGCCCCCGATGTCATCACCTTGCAAGAAGTACGAGCCCCCGATGAGTTAGTAGCAGAACTCATGGGCGATGGCTGGCATATCGCCCACGCCGAGTGCAATCAGAAAGGCCGTGCTGGGGTTGCTGTTGCCAGTCGTTTACCGTTCGTCACGAGCCAAATTGGGACCGACCATCCGACCCACAACTTCACGGGGAGATGGGTGCAGGCCGATATTCAGGTGGGTAAAAATAAAACTCTGACGGTGATTTCGGCATATGTCCACACAGGTGACGCCGACTCCCCCGAAAGGATGAAAGAAAAGTTTGCATTTTTCGCTGCAATGAAAGATCGGATGCAAGCTTTGAGGGCTTCAGGAAACCATGTGTTGCTGACGGGAGATCTCAATGTCGCACATCGTCCAGAGGACCTAAAAAATTGGAAAGGCAATCTCAAGAGTGCAGGATTTCTGCCCGAGGAACGTGCTTGGTTTGATGAGATGTTTGATCAACATGAGTGGGTAGATGTCATGCGCCAACACGTGGGTGACATTGTGGGTCCATATTCGTGGTGGTCGTGGCGTGGCAAAGCATTCGACAATGACGCTGGTTGGCGCATTGATTATCACATTGCTAATCCAGAACTCGCGAAAACGGCCATCAGCGCACGAGTGGATCGTGCTCCCTCCTATGACGCTCGCTGGTCTGATCACGCGCCAGTTGTTGCGACCTACAAACTGTAAGTAAAAAGATTTCAGCGATTTAGTTCGAACCACGCCCGCAAGCGAGTGAAACCTTCGTCCAATGTGATGTGTGGGCTCCAGGCAAGATCGTCGCGCGCCGGACGCGGGTCAAACCAGTGTGCCGTTCCCAACTGCTCAGCCACGAAACGCGTCAGTGGTGGTTCGTCGCTCCGCAAGCGTGGCCAGAGGCGTTCAACGACTGATCCAGCAATACGCGCCAAAGGAAGTGCTAAATGCTTTGGCTGAAAAGGTACGCCTGCTGCCTGACAGATTCCTTCAATGAGTTCTCTCACAGTACGCGGTTCACCGTTGGCAATGACATAGGCCCGACCAGCACATGTTGCGCGTGGAGCCACCGCATCAAGAGCAGCGAGATGGGCGCTGATGGCATTATCAATATACGTTGAATCAACGAGTGCATGCCCATTACCCACCATGACTAAACGACCAGAGCGGGCTCGATCAACAATGCGCCCAACTAACTGTGTGTCACCTGGGCCCCACACCAGATGGGGTCGCAGACTCACGACGCCCAAACCATCTGTATTGGCAGCCAAAACCATATGTTCTGCTCGTGCTTTTGATTCTGCATAGAACGAGCCCTTTCGCCCCGTCACAGCCACATCAGCCGTAGCCCCGACAATCGACTCTCCAGAATGAGCAACCGAGGGAGTCGACACATACACCAAGCGTGCAATGCCGTGTGCGCGCGCTGCATGAATGACGTTGGCCGTGCCATCAACGTTGACACTGCGAAAATCTTCCCAAGTGCCCACGACGCCCACTCGAGCCGCCCCATGAATGATTGCATCACAACCCACAGCAGCAGCTATCAACGCTTCACGATCGCGAATATCAATAGCATGTTGTGTGAGCGACGTTGCGTGTGCCGTTACTAGTTTTCGGCGCTGGACACAAATAACTTCGTCACCGCGTTCAACTAAAGCCTGAGC
>SYDZ01000262.1 GCA_005801025.1 Actinomycetota bacterium | reverse complement strand
GGAGGTCAGCCATGGATCAATTAAAACTGAAGCACCTGCAAATGAAACTTGCCAACTTTGATAATCATCAAGACGCCGAAGAAGCATTTTGCTCATGGGTTCAGTCCCTTAGGTTGTCATTGATTGAAACATTTATTTCATGCTCAATAGTTGCCGACGACGAACCGATACGGACCGTATAGATACCCGTATCAAGTTGCCAATGACCAAGGCTTTTTGCAGAATCTATGTGCTGTGCATCAGTTGATGAATCGCGATAGTCGCTCGGATCCCAATAAGAGAAATCTCGTGGCGATAATTCAATGACCACGGACTTCGTTTCTCTGGCAGCAAGTTGCACTTTGACAAATGCTTTGAGTTCTTGCTTGGGTCGTTGAACCAACGCTTTCAAGGGTGCGACATAGAACTGAATGACATGTGAGCCCGATCGATCGCCGGTGTTGGTCACTGGCACACGAATCTTGACATTCTCACCAACTTGGATTTCAGTGGTATCGCAGTCTGGTTCGCCAATCTGAAAAGTTGTGTAGGACAAGCCGTATCCAAAAGGAAAGCGAACGGGAAGACGACGGGACTCATACCATCGGTAACCCATAAACAGTCCCTCCCCATATCGGACTTGACCATGTTCGCCGGGAAAGTTTCCATAGGCGGGTGTGTGCTCAATACATTCAGGAATCGTTATTGGTAATCGACCACCTGGGTCAGCGTCACCTATTAAAACATCCACGACGGCGTCAGACATTTCTTGACCACCAAACCACACCTGAACTACGGAAGGAACTTCATCAACCCACGACATGTCAACAGGCGCGCCCGAGTTGACGAGCACAACAGTCTTTTTGTTTGCCTGAGCAACTGCACGGATTAACTCAACCTGCCGACCAGGAAGGTCAAGCGTGGCGCGGTCGTGACCTTCACTTTCCCAGTCATCTGTGGTGCCAACAACAACGACTGCGACATCGCATTCGGCAGCCAAAGATGCTGCTCGCTCAACCGGATCCTCGATATCAATGTATTGCATGCCGATCTGGGCACCTTGAAACCATTGCTTCTTTGTTGCGTCACACTCAAGGACGAAATCATGAGACTGACCAGCAACGAGGTTGATCACAGCGGTCAGTTCTTCGCTGCCGTTGCCCATAAAGGCTGTTCCACGTTTCGGAGTTGTCGTGGCGCCGTCAATGGCGCACTCTCCATCCACAAAAAGTTTGCACGGACTGAATTCAACGAGTGAGACAATGTACTGACCAGTTGACTCAACAGTGATCACGCCCGTCGCTGTGAAGTGATAGCCAGATGACGGAACACCAGGATCATTATGTGGGACGAGGATGATGCGACCATCGGGACGAATAATTCGTGCGAGTATGGCCCCACTTTCACCAGCGCCATCACGAATTGCGATGTCAAAGCCAGGCTCACCACTCGGTGTGCGTACATGTCGGGCATTGATGATCGGAGTGCTCTTATCAATGTGGCCACCGGCCTCGTGGAAAATTTTGACCCGATCACCGAGGCGCTTCTGGAGCACTTCAATTATTGAAGTGCGGTGGTGGGGCTGAACCTCGGCTGATCCGCCACCCATGATGCGCGCTTGTTCAGCATTGGGTCCGATGACGGCAATGGACTTGATCGTAGAAGCGGTGAGCGGTAGGAGTTTCGTTCCATTCACAGGCTCGTTGCGCAAGAGAACCATTGATCCAATAGCGGCGCGGCGCGCTAGCGCACGATGCTCCGGTAGGTCAATGGCCTGTGCTTCCATCGGGGCATCATCAAGTGCCCCCAGGCGATCAAATGTTGTCAGCAATGTTCGTACCGCGCGATTGAGTTCCTCCTCGTCAACCTGACCCGCGCGTACAGCCTCGGCTAAAACTTTTCCATAGGCACGCGGCGGTGCTGGCATCTCGAGATCAAGGCCCGCGCGTGCTGCACCCTTGGTAGATGTGACAGCGAACCAATCCGTGACGACGAATCCTTCAAAGCCCCACTCATCACGCAAGATGCGTTGCAGAAGTTCGTGATTCTCGGCGCAATATGTACCGTTCATACGGTTGTAAGACGTCATGATGCCGAGCGTTCCACCTTCACGTACGGCGAGTTCGAAAGGCAGCAAATACAGTTCGCGCAATGTGCGTTGATCAATGACACTGTTGATTGTGTGGCGTTCAAATTCGGCCTCGTTGCCGACAAGGTGTTTGACAGTCGTCGCAACATTTTGCGACTGAACGCCACGTATAAAAGATGCTGCCAGTTTTCCCGCCAACAAGGGGTCCTCTGAATAGCACTCAAAACTGCGACCGAAGAGTGGTGAGCGGGGGAGGTTGACCGTTGGGGCAAGCAATACGCGAGCTCCCTTGGAGCGCGCCTGGTGCCCAAGAGCGATTCCCAACTCCTCAACTAAAGGTGCATCAAAAGTTGCTCCGAGCGCCGAACCACATGGGATGCAGAGAGTGGCGACTTGTTGACCGACGCCTGGAATAGTGGCCCCTCGTGCACCCGCTGGACCATCAGTGACGATCACTGAAGGGATGTTGTGGTTCTCCACGGACTTGGTTGTCCACATTGTGCTTCCTGTGGTGAGTGAGGCTTTTTCCTCAATCGTCATCAGGGTGATGAGGGCCTCGAGATCACGCGTCACGAGGTCAATCTTGCCATCTTTTAAGGATTGACCTTCTATCTAGATACCAAACGCGGTATTGCGGACCATCTCTACTAAGTCATCAGGGCCTGACAAGGAAACTTTCGCCTGTGCTTGACGACCATAGAGAAACAAAATCACTTCGCCCACATCGCCACTGATAGTCACCGCAGGCTCGCCCTTCTTGGCCACAACCGTTTGTCCATCAGAGGTTTTGAGAATGAGACCACACGGGGCTTTACGAGCAAACAGCCCTGCACCTTTAGAAATGGACTGATTCAGTTGCTCTTTGACAGCGGCAGGAAGTTCTCGGGGAGTCCAACCAGCAACAGCGCGCCGAACATCTTCGAGGTGCACGAAGTATTCAATGGTGTTCGTCAGGCGATCAAGAGCCGAAAGACGTATCGGCGACAAACGACCAGGACCCTGGCGGACTGATGTGATGAGTTTTTCCCATGGTCGGTTCTTGGCTGATAAGCGAACGCGATCACCATACCCTGCCAACTTTTTGATCACGAGTCCTGCCGCCGCGTCGGGACGGCGATCGCGAACGACGAGGTGCGCGGCTAAATCTTTTGTTGTCCAACCTGCACACAGTGTTGGCGCATCTGGTCCGACTTCCGTGAAGAGGTCGCAGAGAGCTTGGCGTTCTAGTTGCGCTGCATTCATGTCATGTCTCCTTGTGTATCTTTCCAACTTACTCCCAAAGGCCACTGTCCAACCCCACCGTTGTCGATGAGCAGACCGCTAAGTGTCCGATTTGTATGGCAACTGCGCCAGACCAACATTCGCCGCGCCATATCTAATATCCGTTTCGGGTCGGTCACAGGGGTGCGCCACGTCGGATCAAGGGCGATGTCAAAACACAGATATGAACCATCACCAAATTGCACATACGCAGTGTCCTGCGTGCGGTGAACCACAAGATGGCTCGTCGTCAGACGATCATCCCATGGCCATTGATTGTTGAGATGCGGAATCAAAGCCGATCGCCAGTCGAATTCCCATGAAGCCGCTTCTCGCCAAACGTGTGGCGTCGCACCTTGCAAAAATGGTGTCAACGAATGTCCGTCGCATTGCAATGGCACGGGTTGACCCCAGACATCGGCCAAAGTTGGCAGCACATCAACACTTTCAGTGAAGTGTTGCACCACAGTTCCATGAATCGCGGTCTGTGTGGGATCCCGCCAAAGAAGTGGAATGTGATGGCTTTGTTCGAACCACCCAACTTTGTCTTTGAGTCCGTGATCACCAAGTTGTTCTCCATGATCAGCAGTGACAATGATGACTGTGTTTTCCCACGCGCCTAGTCGTTTTAAGGCATCCCAGAGGCGTCCCATTTCGGCGTCAACGGCTGAGATCATGGCGAAATATTGTGAGCGCATGTATCGCAGTTCAGCTTCATCGCTGGGAGCGGTGACAGAGCGAACACCTAATAAAACATCGTGGAATGGGTGACGGTCAGAGCTTGGTGCGATGGGCATACCGACATCGGCGGGGTCATACATGGAAGTGAAATCACGCGGCGCAGAATATGGCGGATGTGGGCGCAGATAACTAGCGTGTGCAAACCACGGTGCCTGAGCAGTTGTCGTTTGGTTCTCTAACCATTCAATGAGATGGTCAGTCATGAATCTGGAGACACTGTGCTCAACAGGACGCTCGTGTTCTGTTGCGAGTAGATGCATGTGACCCGCAGATACGTCGTAGCCGTTGGCTTTCAGGAAATTGACCCATGGGCGATGTGGTCCAGTCAGATCAAGTTCCCAGGTGAAACCGGGGAGGAGACCTTCATATGTTTGTAGCCGTGGATCATCAGCACTCAGGGTGATGCGCGGATCAACAGATTGATCGGTGTAACCGAAAAGTGCGCCTTGTCGTCCGGATCGTTGCGCCAGGCGTGCCACATTGTCAAAGCGATCGTCAAGTGGAGTGCCGTTAGCTACGACACGATGATTCATTTGGTACATCCCCGTGTACAAACCAGCGCGCCCTGGTGCGCACGGTGTGGATTGGGTGTAGTGACGTGCGAAACGCACACCTGCACTTGCCAATGCATCGAGATGTGGGGTCGTGACCGAAGGGTGATTCGCGCACGATAAAGCGTCACCACGGAATTGATCCAAAGTGATCAATAGAACATTTGCTGGGGCGGTCACATCCACAGCATAAAACCGATTAACCCTTCAGGATGTATTGGTATTGACCATCAGATTCAGTGCGTTCCATCTCGCCTATTAAACGCAAATGTTCCAAGTGGGCAAAAGTCTCACTGTCGGCCATGCCACCCTGAGAGCGAGGCGAGAAAAGATAGGTGGACATATCCATCACGGTTGCCGGGCGACCGAGTTCAATACAGGCATCGCGCAGTCGTTGAAGACGGCCCACATGATGTTCCTTAATTTCATTGGCGCGGCCAGCAAGGTCACTGAAAACATTTCCGTGGGCAGGCAAAGCCAATTTCACTTGCGGCCCAAAGGCCGCCACTTTGTCTAAGGACTCAAAGAATAAGTTGAGCGGATCATTGGCACGAATGAGTCCGCTGATATGGGGAGTGATTGTTGGCAAGACATGATCGCCGCAGAGCATCAGACCATGTTCTGGGTCAAAGAGGCATAAGTGATCGGCAGTGTGGCCCGGAGTGTGTACTGCCACCCAATCGCGACGGGCAAAACGAAAATGCTGTGCATCAGCGAGTCGCACTGTCGGCGTTGGCAACCGCAGGAGGCGCGGTATTTTGCGAGTGACGGCGATCCGGGCGCGCCGTTTCCAAGGAATCTCCATACCTGGTCCACCCCAAGGAGGAGCATCCCACGGCATGCGTGGCTTGGAGCGTATTTCTACATCGTCAATGTCGGCATCGGGTGGTTCGGAGGGATCCCAAAACACACGAAACTTTTCGTGAGTGATGATGTCGCAACCCGTATCAGCCTGCAGCCAATGAGCTCCGCCGAAGTGGTCGGGATGGCTATGGGTGACAATCACCGAATGCACTCGCTTGAGAGGAACACCGACTTGATCTAGCCGTTTCTTGACGACTTCGTAACTACTTTTTTCTGGCAGACCAGGGTCAACCAATGTCACACCACGTTCATCCTCAAGAATGTACATATTGACGTGACCGAGACCTGGAATCGAGATCGGTAATTGGGCGCGCAAAACACCAGGAGCAATCTCTAGGATCTCGTCACTCGCAGGCAGTTGCTCTTGTTTAAGTGGTCGGGGGACTACTCCGGTCATGGAATAAAAACTTTCTCGCGGTAGAAGCGTAATTCCGCGATGCTTTCATGAACGTCATCAAGGGCACGGTGTTTACCAACTTTGAATTCGCGCACGTTGTCGCTTCCTACATACCAACGTTTTACTAATTCTTTAATGGTGCTCACGTCAACTGAGCGATAGTGCAAGTG
>SYDZ01000261.1 GCA_005801025.1 Actinomycetota bacterium | reverse complement strand
GTGATGAGCACGCTTGGTCGAACACCGAGCGCGACATGTTTGGCTGGTTTGCGGATAGCCATAGTTGGAGATGTCCGCCATAGCCGAGTTGCGCGTAGCAATGTCCAAGCATTTACGGCACTCGGAGCGCAAGTGGTCCTGGTAGCGCCACGAACCTTGCTTGCACCCGGAGTTGAAGATTGGCCGGTTGAAATCTCAAATTCGCTCGATGAGGTGATAGGTGACGTCGATGTCTTGTACATGTTGCGGATGCAACATGAACGGATGAATGAGGCCTTAGTTCCCCATCTGGGCGAGTATTCACAACGCTTTGGGCTTGATGAACGGCGCGCAACTTTATTGCGCGACACCGCTTTAGTGATGCACCCTGGGCCGATGAATAGGGGAGTGGAGATGGTGGTTGACCCCGCAACTTTGCCTGGCAATGTGATCACTCGGCAAGTGGCTAATGGGGTCTCGGTACGAATGGCCGTGCTCTTTGACGTGCTCGGTGGTAGCGAAGCAACGACTGGAGTGCAGACATGACGAATCAACAGACGATCAACATTCGTGGCGGACGACTGATGGATCCACTGACGGGCCGCAAGGGTCGTATGGCCGACATTCATATTGCTGCTGGACAGGTTCGTGCCGTTGTTGACTCAGGGAACGATCTTCCAAGCGCGGATACAGAACTTGATGCCACAAACTGCATTGTTAGTCCTGGATTAGTTGATCTGCATGTTCATTTACGGGAACCTGGGCGTGAGGAATCTGAGACAATTGAAACGGGAAGTCGTGCTGCGGCTCTCGGTGGATTTACGGCGATAGTGGCGATGCCAAATACAGAACCCGCTCAAGACTCACGGATTGTTGTGGAGTTCGTCCGCGCACAAGGCGCACGTGCGGGACTGTGCGAGGTCGTCCCCGCTGGTTGCATTACTTTGGGTCGCGCAGGTGAGGCTCTGGCTCCATACGATGAACTGCGTGATGCAGGTGTGCGATTGTTCACCGATGACGGCACCGGCGTACAAGATCCATTGTTGATGCGTCGTGCTCTGGAATACGCTCGGGACTTAGATGTGACCCTGGCGCAACATTGTGAAGTGAGTCGCCTGACAACGGGAGCTGTCATGCATGAGGGCTCATGTTGCGGTCACCTCGGACTTCCAGGATGGCCAGCGATCGCTGAAGAGTTAATGGTTCATCGCGATATCGAACTCGTTCGTCTCACCGGCGCAAGGATTCACTTCTTACATTTGTCGACGCGACGCAGTGTGGACATGGTGCGAGTTGCAAAAGCCCAAGGACTAGCGATCACGGCTGAGGCCGCACCGCACCACTTCACCTTGAGCGATGAAAGCCTGCGGTGTTTTGACACTGTCTACAAAGTCAACCCGCCGTTGCGAACTGCCCTCGACATCAAAGCCCTCAAAGATGGTTTGGCTGATGGCACGATTGACGCAATTGCCACGGATCATGCCCCTCATGTGAGTCATCTCAAAGAACAACCCCTTGATCAAGCACCGCCAGGAATGTTGGGCTTGGAGACCGCTTTGGCACTCGCCTTAAGCGAGTTGACGATGGATGTGTACGACGTTTTGGCGGCACTCAGTTGGAAGCCTGCGAAGATCGCTGGGATTGACGATCGCCATGGACGGCCAATAGCGGTCGGTGAACCGGCGAATATCACGGTTTTCAACCCTTCCGTCGAGTGGACTGTGGACCGCAACTTGGGGGCTAGCAAAAGTAAAAACACCCCATATCACGGTCGAGTTGTCTCAGGGAAAGTCCGCCACACGGTCTTGAGCGGCCACGGCGTGGTTATCGATGGAGTCGCCCAACTCTGATGGATAACCGTTTTTTATACAGTAGAATGAATAATCATACAAAAAAGGACATTTGATGACAATTCGTGAAGCAGCACTAGTTCTTGCTGACGGCAGTGTGTTTGAAGGTGAGGCCTTAGGTGCCGAGTCAGCAACAGGAATCTCGGCTGGTGAGGTTGTCTTCAACACTGTTCTGAGCGGATACCAAGAGGTCATCACCGACCCTTCATACGCCGGCCAAATCATCAGTTTCACCTATCCCCATATCGGTAATTACGGGGTGACGTCTTTGGATAATGAGTCATCACGCCCGTTTTGCCGGGGTGTGATCGTGCGTGAAATGGCGCGCCGGCACAGTAACTATCGCGCCGAAAATAGTTTGGACGCACTGCTGGTCAAAAGTGGTGTGTCAGGCATCGGTGGTATTGACACGCGTCGTTTGACTCGCGTGCTGCGAGATGCTGGTGCGATACCTGGCGCATTCGGTACCGCCTCGTACGCGCAGTTGCTAGCAGCGGCGCGCGCTGAACCTGGCACTGATGGGGTTGATTTAGTTTCCACTGTCACCACAGGCAAGCGTTATAGTGTCGGCGATGGACCTCTCAAAGTCGTGGCCTATGACTTCGGCATCAAGACGACCATTCTTCGCTGCCTGTCAGACATAGCCACAATTGAAGTGGTGCCGGCATCAACGACGGCGGCTGAAGTGATGGCGATGAACCCACAGGGCGTATTTTTGTCAAACGGTCCTGGTGATCCAACGACTGTTCCCTATGCGGTTGAAGCGATTACTGAATTGGTTGGGCAGGTTCCGGTTTTCGGTATCTGTCTCGGACACCAGTTGCTGAGTTTGGCTTTGGGTGGTCAGACCTACAAGTTGCCGTTTGGTCATCACGGTGGAAATCATCCAGTGCAACATCTGGCTTCTGGTCATGTTGAGATCACGAGTCAAAACCACAACTTCTGTGTTGACGTCGAAAGTCTCGGCGGGCGAGTCTCAACCACACATATCAATCTCAACGATAAGAGCAATGAAGGTATGCGGGTCAATGACGCTCGGGCATTCAGTGTGCAATATCACCCCGAGGCTGGGCCTGGTCCTCATGACAGTCGTTATCTATTTGAGCAGTTTGCCGACCTGATGAAGAATGGAACTCTCTGATCATGCCGAAGCGCACTGATATCTCGTCAATTCTGATCATCGGATCAGGACCTATTGTCATCGGCCAAGCCTGCGAATTTGATTATTCGGGGACTCAGGCGTGTCGCGTCCTCAAAGAAGAGGGCTACCGCGTCATTCTTGCCAATTCCAATCCAGCCACAATTATGACTGACCCAGATTTTGCTCACCGTACGTATATTGAGCCACTCACTTGGGAAGTGATCGCCAAAATCATTGAGCGCGAAAATCCCGATGCTGTTTTGGCCACACTCGGTGGTCAGACAGGTCTGAACTTAGCGATGGCCTTGTTTGAACGTGGATTGGTCGGAGTCCCAGGCACACCTGAACTCATCGGCGCCAATGCCGAATCGATCTCGACGGCTGAAGACCGTGGCAAATTTAAAGAGGCGATGATTGAAATCGGGCTCAAGGTTCCTGCGAGTGGGATAGCACACACACTGGAGGAATCGTTAGACGTCATTAAAGTGATCGGGCTCCCAGCCATTATTCGACCTGCATATATTTTGGGTGGACGCGGTACTGGTATTGCGGCAACACATGAAGAGTTTGTCAAACTGGCATCAAATGGATTGCATGCCAGTCCGATCAGTGAAATCTTGATTGAGCAGAGCATCGCTGGTTGGAAAGAATACGAACTTGAAGTGATGCGTGATACCGCCGATAACTGTGTGATCATTTGCTCAATTGAAAACTTTGATCCCATGGGGGTCCACACTGGTGATTCAATCACTGTTGCTCCTGCGCAAACTTTGAGCGACGTTGAATATCAACTGATGCGCGATGCTGCACTGGCTTGCATTCGCCGTGTGGGTGTTGAGACTGGTGGCTCAAATGTGCAGTTTGCAGTTAATCCCGAGACTGGTGAACAAGTCGTGATTGAGATGAACCCGAGAGTTTCGCGTTCAAGCGCATTGGCCTCAAAGGCCACAGGATTTCCGATTGCCAAGATTGCTGCCAAGTTGGCGGTGGGTTACACACTTGATGAGATACCCAATGACATTACCAAGATGACTCCGGCGAGTTTTGAACCCACGATTGACTACGTCGTGACAAAGATTCCGCGTTGGGCTTTTGAAAAGTTGCCTGGGACGAGTG
>SYDZ01000260.1 GCA_005801025.1 Actinomycetota bacterium | reverse complement strand
GACGCGTGGTTCCATTTGGTCAAAGGCGCTTGGTAAAAATACATTTTACGATCAGATGAACTTGTCCCAAGATAGAGCTTACGATTTCGCAATTGAGGTCATGGCTGGAGCGGCTATTTCTGCGGATGCTCAAGAAGGTATTGACGCTTTCTTGAATAAGCGCTCTGCAATCTTTGCTGAACAACCGAAACGAGACTGACATGGTGACAACGACTTTTGAAGTTCCCGGTATGACCTGTGGTCACTGCACAGGTGCAGTAACCGACGAGTTAAACAAGATCACGGGAGTGACGAAGATTGAAGTTGACCTTGATACAAAGATCGTGATCATTGAGTCAGAATCTCACGTTGAGTGGGAACTCATTGCTGCTGCAATTTATGAAGCAGGGTTTGAAGCCATTGTTTGATGAAGACACCGTTGTTCTAGCGATCACGGGCATGACTTGTGCCGCGTGCGCGGCGCGTATCGAAAAGAAACTAAACAAAATTGATGGCGTTCAGGCATCGGTCAACTACGCCACATCAAAAGCGACCGTCATGAGTCAAGCCACCTCGCCAGAAGCTGTCTCACTGATCGCAACAATCGAGGCGCTTGGCTACGGGGCGATAGCCCCCAAGGTTGACGAGGGAGAATCCACCACTGAAATTGCTACGCAAGTCCACCTTCTAGATATTCGCCGCCGGCTGATTGTCAGTGCAGTATGTGCGCTTCCCGTGATGTTGATATCAATGATCACAGCAGTGCAATTTGATGGCTGGCAGTGGGTTTCGTTGGCTTTAGCGCTTCCAGTTGCGCTCTGGGGCGGCGCACCGTTCCATCGATCAGCGTGGCGTAACGCGCGACACGGTGCAACAACGATGGACACTTTGGTATCACTCGGTGTGATCGCCGCAATGTCCTGGAGCATGTGGGCATTATTATTTGGGAACGCTGGTGATATCGGCATGAAAATGAATATGAGTCTGTTCCCACGTTCATCATCAATGACTGGCATGACTCACGGCGAAATGTCTGGCATGGGTCATGACGAGATTTATCTTGAAGTCGCTACGACCCTCGTGGCTTTTTTGTTGGCTGGTCGATATTTCGAATTGCGTTCACGTCGACGAGCAGGTGTCGCGTTGCGTGCTTTGCTCAACCTGGGGGCCAAGCAGGCAACTTTGTGGCGTGATGGTGTTGAGACATTAATTCCCATTGGTGTTCTTGGGGTCAGTGAAATTTTCGTTGTGCGTCCGGGAGAGATCATTGCCACCGATGGAATCGTCATTGAGGGTCAAAGTGCCGTTGATCGAAGCATGATCACGGGTGAAAGTGTTCCTGTTGAGATCTCACTAGGTGATGTGGTGACTGGCGGAACATTAAATACCAATGGTCGGTTATTAGTTCGCGCAACGCGTATCGGTCGCGACACGGTTCTGTCACAGATAGCACACCTCGTAGAAAAAGCCCAAGATGGTAAGGCGCCCATTCAACGATTGGCCGATCGGGTGAGTGCGATCTTTGTCCCCGTTGTCATGAGTCTGTCGGCGATCACGCTCATCAGTTGGCTAGTTGTCACTGGCGACGCTCAACGGTCCTTTCAAGCGGCAGTGTCAGTGTTGGTGATTGCCTGTCCGTGCGCCTTGGGCTTGGCTACTCCTGTTGCACTCTTGGTCGGAACGAGTCGCGCAGCCCGCGAAGGAATCATCATCAAAGGCGCGCATGTGCTGGAAGCAACCCGCAATATTGACACGATCATTTTTGACAAGACTGGAACACTGACCACCGGCCTGATGACTCTGCAACGCATCGATGAAATTGAGCCGGATTATCTTGCAGCGGTGAAGGCAGTGGAAGCGCGCAGTGAACACCCCATTGCTCGTGCCATTGTGCGTGGCCTGAATGAACGTGGTGTGCATGAGGCAACAACGGTTGAAGAGTTCACCAATATTCCTGGTGTGGGCGTGTCAGCAATAGTTGATGGCCGTCATGTTGAAATTTCTCGGTCAGCGAATCATGATGAGTTCGGCTCCACCATCGTTGAGGCCACCGTAGATGGGCGAGTCGTTGCGCGCTTCTCGGTGAGCGATCACATCAAGCCAACGGCGGCAGCGATCGTGGCTGAACTGCGTGCGCTGGGAGTACGCCCCATGATCGTGTCAGGCGACTCTGTTGGTCCAGTGCAACACGTGGCCAAGGCCGTCGGTATTGATGTGCGTGAAACGCGCTTCGCAGTATTGCCCGCCGACAAGTTGAGCATCGTGCACGATTTGCAGGCAACTGGTGCCATCGTGGCCATGGTTGGCGATGGTGTTAATGATGCTGCGGCGTTGGTCGCTGCTGATTTAGGAATCGCCATGGGGACTGGTACTGATGCAGCAATGCAAGCAGGGGATTTGACGGTTATCAGTGGTGACTTGACAGTCGTCCCGCAGGCATTGGCTTTGAGCCGTCGCACTCTGCGAATTATTCAGGCGAATTTGTTTTGGGCTTTTGCATACAACGTTGCTGCTTTACCGTTAGCAGTGGCTGGGCTGATGAACCCTGTAATAGCTGGACTCGCGATGGCACTTTCAAGCGCCTTTGTCGTAGCGAACAGTTTGCGCTTACGTCGGTAGTTAGGTAGTTCGCTTTCGCAAGGTGACTTCGGCCTCGGTAAAGGTGCGCGCGGAGCATCCAGCCATCTGCACAGGCGGGACGGTCTCAGTAACAATTAAAGTTGCGATGGCACGCAGTGAATCAGCTGCGAGACCAACGCCAACTAATGACACCGGTTCGCCACTATCTCCGCCTTCGGCCACGGCAGCCTCAATCGGAACTTGACCTAATAACGGCACACCGATTTCATCGGCCAAATTTTGTCCACCACCCGTACCAAAGAGTGGATATGACGTGCCATGTTCACAAACGAAGGCACTCATGTTTTCAATCACGCCAGCGATGCGGAGATAAGAACGACGAGCCATATCAGCAGCGCGAATGGCCACCTTTTGCGCATTGACTGACGGTGTAGTGACGATAATCATGTCGGTGCGTGGCAACATTCGCGCCAGACCCATTTGCACATCGCCAGTTCCTGGTGGCATATCGATCAGCAGATAATCCATCTCACCCCAGGTCACATCGTTCAAAAATTGTTCAACGGCTTTGGTGAGCATGAGACCGCGCCACATCAAAGCTGTGCTTTCATTTTCTACCAAGAATCCCGTCGAGACAACTTTCAGTGTGCCTTTGCCGACCACCCGCGTGTTGGGTTGAATCTTTGGGCGCTCAGAGACGGGATCGTGTTGAGCCTCAAGACGGGCGTCAAGGCCCAACATGCGCGGTACAGAAAAGCCCCAGATGTCAGCGTCCAGCACTCCGACAACAAAACCTTTGGCGGCAATCGCCGCGGCCAAGTTGACCGTGACCGAACTTTTGCCGACGCCACCTTTGCCTGAGGCAATAGCCAAAATTCGAGTGGTCGCCGAGATTGCCGTGTCTGCAGCATTTTCTTTGGCGTTCCAGCGGGCCTTAGCCATCGTTGCGGAGCGTTCTTCGGCATTCATTTCGCCCCACTCAATTTTGACGTGAGAGACGCCCGGGTGCGTGGCGACCCGAGTCTCAATATCTTTCTTGATCTGGGCGCGCAGCGGGCAGCCACCAATCGTTAATTTGACACTGATGATGACCTCTCCGCGATCCGAGACCTCGGCACAGTAAGCCATCCCCAAGTCCACGACATCACTGCCCAGCTCTGGGTCAATGACGCCTCGCAGGAGGTTGGTGACCTCTTCGATTGAGGGGGGTACTCGCACGGCGGACATATTCAAAGCGTATCGGTATGACATTGCTCAAGAACACGGGTATTGTGTAGTCACCGGTGAGAAAACATCGGTCGGGGTAACCCGTCGTGACAAACAGCAGGAGATTCATCGTGATTACCCTCACCGACACAGCCGCAGTCAAGGTCAAGGAATTGCTTCAGGCCGAAGGTGCCGACGATATGGCTTTGCGCGTCGCAGTCCGTCCGGGTGGATGCAGCGGTTTCTCCTATGAGATGTTCTTTGATAGTGATATCGCCGCCGATGACGAGCAAGCCAGTTATGGCGAGGATGTGCGGGTCGTTGTGGATCCTGCATCGGCTCAGTTGTTAGTGGGCGCAACGCTTGACTACAAAGATGGTCTCAATCAGGCGGGTTTCAACATCATTAATCCCAACGCAACACGCTCATGCGGTTGCGGCCAGTCGTTCAGCTAACCCCGTCCGACTCCCTGCTCACGCCTTCTCGGTAGCTTTGGGTGGTGTTTAGGTCAGGGCTTGGCGGACTTCATCGGGGTGCCAGACACCTTCGAAGCGATGAGTGACGATTCCACGGCTATCGGTGACCCACACCACTGGCTCAAACGTCAATTTCAATTCCTCAACCGTTGGTGCCACTGTTGTTCCGCTGTCGTCAAGGTACACATCGGCATGAATAAAAATCACATTCGCTAAATCTTTTGACATTGCGACCATGCCATCAAGTACTGGCGCGCAGACTCCTGTCTGACAATGCGCAGGTGTACCAACAATCAGCACGATGCGCTGATTCTTTTGCAAAGCTTCGGCCAACGTCATCTTATGGAATGGGCAGGG
Organism: Actinomycetota bacterium; assembly: GCA_005801025.1. GTDB lineage: Bacteria > Actinomycetota > Acidimicrobiia > Acidimicrobiales > Ilumatobacteraceae > Casp-actino8. Next base: position 9,804 of record SYDZ01000260.1, on the reverse strand, counting down.
TTCCGGCATCTGAGTGCAGTAGGGCTCAACTCCTTGATGATTATCGGCAGTCGGTGTGTCGAGCGCAGGCAGGCGGTCTGAGGGGTGTGGGACAACCAGGGTTGACGGGTCGCTGACTTGAAAAGCGGCCCCATCTGCTGGTCCACCATTGACGACCAATGTGAAAAAGGCGACAGTTTCAAGAGTGGTGTTGAAGACCCAAAATGGGGCCAATCCTTCACCCAACGAAGCGCGCTGCGCAGTCAGACCTTTGACGACGACAGAATCGTCCGTGACACTTCTGATATCGCCGGTCAAAACTCGTGGACCCTTCAGCAACAAACCATCGTCATCGGCGAGGGAGATCGGAAGACGTACTGCGCCAGGTCCGATTTGATCGGGAACCCAGCGTTGCACGAGGGCCATGTTCTGTGAAATCGGTCCGTCAAGAGGATCGTTGCTCGCCGAACCCCTACAGGCGCTGAGTAGACGACTCAGGGTGACCACCGAAGTGCCAACCACACCCACTTGCAGCAACTGGCGGCGATTGCCACGAATGATTGACTCTGTCATCTTTCGTCTCGGTGACTCAGATTGGCAAAGTTGCGCACACGCCATGTTAACTATGGTGCAGAGATGTTGCCATAGGGCGAGGCAAACTGCGGCACTGACAACTAACCTTGCGGGTATGGCAAAGACCTCCGCTCCCAAACCCCTTGGTCCTTATACACCTGTCGTTCGCGCCGGTGACTGGGTGATCGTGTCAGGTCAACTTGGCATTAAAGATGGAGTTTTGGTTTCAGGTGGAGTGGCTGGTCAGACGACGCAAGCTGTGAAGAATCTGAAAGAGCGTTTGAAAGAAGCGGGTGTGACGGTTCATGACATCGCTAAGACCCTTTGTTTTTTAACAGATATGGACACCTTCGCAACTTTTAATGAGGCCTATGTCTCTGGCTTCGATGGTGCACGCCCAGCGCGTTCAACAATCGGCGTCGCGGCCCTTCCTTTCGGTGGTGCAGTAGAAATTGAAGCATGGGCCTATAAGCCTTTGGTTCCTGCGAAGAAAGTCCCCGCGAAGAAGGCTGTCGTTAAAAAGTCAACAGCGAAGAAGTCGCCTGCACGTGGCGCAAAGAAGTAGGTTCTTGTCATGCCTGGCGCCGTTGTCCTCATTCTCGCTTTGATTTCATTCCCCATCGTCGTTGGTTTATCAATGGCACCAGTAGCTGCATTGCTTGGCCATCTGTTGTGGAAAGACGGCGAGATTCGCAACGAGGGCAGTGAACTGCTTGAACTCAACAACTGACGCGATTGTCGTTGGTAGGTCACGAAGTCATACAACTTCATGATTGGTATGCACACCCCTGATGCTGAGATGGCGCGCTTGGCAAGTAAGGCGCTGCTCTATTCGATTGATCGCATTCGTGTTGACCCGCCGCCTTTGGGCGCACCGAGACCATACGAAGAGTTGTTAGAACTCGTGGGGCAGACGATTACCCCAGAGGGCATTACTGGCGCTGAAGCATTACGTCTCTTCATTGAGGTTCTTGCGCCATCCTCAATCGCTGTTGACCACCCGAAGTTTCTTTCGTTTGTTCCGGGTGCTCCGACTGAGGCTTCCATTATTTTTGACATGGTTGTTTCCGCTGCGAGTATTTACGCGGGCTCGTGGCTTGAAGGAGCGGGAGCAGTTTTCGCCGAGAACCAAGCGTTGCGGTGGATCGCCGACTTGGCCGAGTTTCCCGAATCAGCGGGTGGGGTATTTGTCAGCGGCGGCACCGCAGGCAATATGTCTGCTCTGATCGCCGGTCGATATTGGTGGCGTGAACGCAATCAAGGACATCATGACTACACGCGAGGTTTGATCATGGCCTCACAGGGCGCTCATTCATCTGTCACACAGGCCGCTCGGGCGATGGATACTGATGTGTTATTAGTCCCTGCTGACGATCGCGGGCGTTTGATTAGGTCTGCATTACGTTCCACCGTCGATTCAATGTCGCAAGAAGATCGCGATCGTCTCTTTGCAATTGTTGCAACATGTGGAACGACCAATCTGGGCGTGATTGATGATCTATCCGCGTCGGCCGATGTAGCACAAGAATTAAATGTCTGGTTTCATGTTGATGGCGCATATGGTGCTGCCGGATTATGCGCCCCAAGTATTCGCGACAAATACATCGGTATCGAGCGCGCCGATAGTTTCATCGTTGATCCGCATAAGTGGCTTTTTGGTCCCTACGACAGTTGTGCTCTGATTTATCGCAATGTGCATGATGGTCCACGAGCACATACGCAACATGCTGAATACCTTGACGTGCTACACAGTGAACAAGATGAGAATGAACCATGGTTAGAAATGAATCCTGCCGATATGGCGCACCATCTCAGTCGGCGCGCTCGCGGCCTGCCATTGTGGTTTAGTCTGGCGACACACGGGACTCAGGCGTACACAGATGCAATGGAGAGAACTCTCAAGGTGACACAGCAAGGCGCTGACGAAATTCGCGCGCGACCTTATCTTGAGTTGCTCCTTGAACCAGATTTAAGCATCTTGGTATTTCGTCGACTCGGCTGGAAAGCTGCCGATTATCAGCGCTGGAGCGACCAACAGTTGTCTTCCGGCGAATCATTTGTTGTTCCTAGTTCATGGAACGGTGAAACGGTTCTACGCTTCTGCATTGTGAACCCACGCACCCGTCGTCAACACTTGGTTGAGATTCTTGACTCATTGGCTACGGATAACCCATGAGCACTCCTGCCGTCATGGCTGATTTATTGATTCACAACGCTCTCGTTGTTGCCACAGTCGATGACCAACGTCGTGAACTTAGCGGCGGTTGGGTTGCCATCACCGAAGGAATCATCACTGGTGTTGGTTCATCTTTGGATATCAAGCCCGATGCCCGTGAAGTGCTTGATGCCACAGATTGTTTAGTGACACCAGGTTTGGTGAATACACATCACCATATGTATCAAAATCTCACACGTGCGAATCCACTGATGACAGACAAACCATTGTTTGGTTGGCTGCAATCTTTGTATCCACTCTGGCGCGCGATTGATGAAGAAGCGGTGTATGTCAGCGCATATATCGCTCTCGCAGAACTGGCGTTATCTGGATGCACAACAAGTTCAGATCACCTGTATTTACATCCGCATGGAGCTGGTGATTTATTGTTCGCTGAGATTCGTGCTGCTCAAGATTTAGGTGTGCGCTTTCACCCAACGCGTGGCTCAATGTCTCTTTCGGAAAAAGACGGTGGTTTGCCACCTGATGATGTTGTCTGCGACGATGACGAAATTCTGGCACTCAGTGAGCAAGCGGTACATCGGCATCACGATCGCTCATTCGGTGCGATGGTGCGTGTGGCCCTCGCCCCGTGTTCACCATTTAGCGTGACTGAAGAACTGATGATCCGTTCAGCAGAACTCGCTGAAAAGTTGGACGTTCGCTTGCACACTCACTTTGCTGAGAATGCTCAAGACGACGAGTTTTCTCTCGCAACTTTTGGTTGTCGCCCGATGGAATATCTAGAGCGCACTGGTTGGTGTAGCGACCGTACTTGGGTTGCTCATTGCGTGATGCCAAATCACGATGAGATTCAACGTCTCGGTGCTGCTGGTATCGGGGTAGCGCATTGCCCGAGCAGCAATATGATTTTGGCCTCGGGTATTTCGCCAGTGATTGACTTGCGTGCCGCTGGGGTCAAGGTTGGCTTAGGAGTCGATGGTTCTTCATCGGCGGACTCTGGATCAATGTGGATGGAAGCCCGCCAAGCGATGTTGCTCGCCAAATTACGCAATGGCGCGCAGGCCGGAACGGCGCGCGTGTCGTTAGAGATGGGCACCCGCGGTGGTGCTGGATGTCTTGGTCGTGAAGGTGAAATTGGAGAGATCACTATCGGTGCGGTGGGTGATCTAGCGGTGTGGCCTCTGACTGGCCCATCCTTTGCGGGGGCGATTGCGGATCCGATTGAAGCATGGTTGCGATGTGGCCCATCGGCGGCGCGCCACACTGTGGTGCATGGGCGCGTGGTGGTGCGCGATGGACAACTAACGCACACAGCGCTTGATGAGATGCTCGGAAAACATCGTCTCATCAGCGCGCGGATTCAACAACTCCACTGAAATGGTCGGCTCGCACAAAAGACCAGCTGCTGTGTTGTGGGACATGGACGGAACGATCGTCGACACAGAACCGTATTGGTTCGCTGCCGAATTTGAAATTGTCGAGATGCACGGTGGGACTTGGTCCCATGAACATGCGCGGGCATTGGTCGGATCGGATCTTTTGGATTCGGGTGCTTACATTCGCAAGCATGGAGGTGTCCATAAAAAGCCCGCAGAAATTGTCGAAATGTTGTTGGATCGTGTTGTGGCCCAATTGCGGGTGACGATTCCGTGGCGTCCAGGAGCTCGCGAATTGTTGGCCAGTGTCAATCAGGCCAAGATTCCGACAGCATTGGTGACAATGTCGTGGAAGCGATTTGCAGATCAAGTCATTGATTGTTTGCCGCCGAATAGTTTTTCGGTCTCGGTAACTGGCGATGAGGTCACGGCGGGTAAGCCTCACCCCGAGCCGTATCTGCTGGCGGCTCAGCGTCTCGGAGTGGACCCACGTGAGTGTCTGGCAATTGAAGATTCACCCACGGGCGTGCGTTCGGCCTTGGCGGCAGGGTGTTATGTGCTGGGTGTGCCACATGTTGTGGATATTCCCGCAGACCTTGGGGATCGATTGCGACTTGCGCCTTCATTGGAGGGCATTTCAGTAGACGATCTCGATCGCTTCACGTGTGAGAAACCTACCTAAGAAGCAAAAGTTATCGAGAAGGGCATGGCTAGTTGCCCCAACGTGATTGCCCAAAGCGGTATCCCACACTTCGCACTGTCTGAATCAAGTTCGCTTGCTCTTCACCCAACTTGGCTCGCAAACGACGAATGTGCACATCGACAGTTCGCGCACCACCGTAGTAGTCGTAACCCCACACCCGTGACAGAAGAATCTCGCGAGTAAAAACTTTGCCTGGATTCTGAGTAAGAAACTTGAGGAGTTCGTACTCCATGTAAGTCAGGTCCAATGGGCGACCGTCAATGTACGCCTGATAGGTCTCAAGGTTGAGTGCGAGCCCGCCGTAGTCCACGACATCTGGCTTCACGCTGACAGACATGTGAGCAAAAACATGTCGTAGCCGGGCCTCAAGTTCTCTTGGGTGAAACGGCAACAAACAAAAATCGCTAAACAATTCATCACGCAAGGTGAGATCATCAAGTTGCGCACCAGTGACCAACAACATCAACGGCACATGTATCCCATCCCGTTTACGCAGGGCCCGGCAAAAAGCCCAAGCCCCGTCCATATCTTCATCGGCGAGCACAATCGCACCCAACCAACCTTCGCTGGGTTCAGACTTCAGGGCGACTTCAGCGGAAGGAAAAGCTTTCCAACGAAAACCAGCCATGTCCAAGGTGCGCGCCAATTCTGGTGAAGGCGATTCAGGAAAAACGGCAATGAGATCCATCATGCAATAACTCAGATGCTCTTGAGATAGCGCTGAAGTTCAAATGGAGTGACCTGCGTCTTGTACCCGCGCCATTCAGAACGCTTGTTACGTAAGAACCATTCAAAGATGTGTTCTCCAAGGGCCTCGCGCACGAGAGTTGACGACTCCATCACGTTGAGTGCCTCAGAAAGAGATTGTGGCAACTGGGCGATGCCCAATTTTTCGAGTGCCCCATCACCCATTTCAAAGAGGTTTGCGTCAGCCTCTGCGGGGAGTTCATAGTTTTGTTCAATGCCGCGTAAGCCAGCGGCAAGAATCACAGAGAAAGCCAAGTATGGATTGCAGGCTGGGTCGGGTGAGCGATATTCAATGCGTGTTGCTGAGGGATTTGCGCGCTTCGGTACAGGAACACGTATCAAACCGCTACGGTTATTGCGGGCCCATGAAACATGTACAGGTGCTTCAAAGCCCGGCACTAATCGCTTGTAGCTATTGACTGTTTGATTAGTGACAGCGGTGATCTCGCTAGCGTGGAACAAAAGTCCAGCCATAAATTTCTTGGCCGTCTCGGACAAGTTGTACGAATCATTTGCTGAATAAAAGGCGTTGCTGTTGCTGTCATCAGTGCCGTTGTTGTTAAAGAGCGATAGGTGTAAGTGCATACCACTGCCTTGAACTCCTTCAAGCGGCTTGGGCATAAAGGTGGCATGGACTCCCTGCGCGGCGGCTACTTCTTTGACAACTAAGCGAAAAGTCATCACGCTGTCAGCCATTGTTAAAGCATCGGTATGACGCAGATCAATTTCATGTTGCGAGGGTGCATCTTCATGGAATGAGTACTCAACGGGAATGCTCATCGTCTCCAGAGTGCGAATTGTTTCCTTGCGCAATGTGCCTGTGACATCAGTTGTTGTGAGATCAAAAAATGACGCCTCATCGAGTGGGCGTGGAGGTTGACCTGCTTCCGGTGGAGCAAAGTAAAAGAACTCCATATCGGGCGCAACTAAAAAGTCGAGTCCCAGATCCTGAGCACGTCTTAAGTTGCGCCGTAAGACCTGGCGTGGGTCTCCACTAAATGGGGAGCCGTCAAGGTTGTAGATATCGCAGAAGACGCGTGCCTCGGGAGACTTTGAATCCGCCCACGGCAACACCACGAAAGTGTTGGGATCAGGGATCGCCAGAACATCGCTCTCTTGGACTCGTGAGAAACCGTCAATGGATGAACCGTCAAAGGTCATGCCATCTTCAAGAGCGTTTTCGAGTTCGGCCGGACTGATGGCAAAACTCTTCAGTCCCCCCAAGACATCTGTGAACCACAGACGGATGAGTCGAACGCCGCGCTCTTCTACTGTGCGAAGCACGTAGTCACGCTGTGGATTCAGCATGTTCATCCTCCCATTCTGCCGTAGGTCTTGGATAAATGACATGGGGGCCAGGTTTCCCCAGCCCCCACAACGTTTTTATTCCCCTCAAGCGAGGAGTGTGCCTAGTTTCAGCCGCAAACCGTCTCAAGGAGAAGTCGGCAGACGGTGTAAGGGTCCATGTTGGCGTTTGGACGACGGTCCTCGGCGTAGCCTCTCCCGGTCTTTTCAACCTGGAAAGGAATACGAATTGAGGCTCCACGATCTGACACGCCGAAACTGAACTTGTTCCATGGAGCAGTCTCGTGCTTGCCAGTGAGGCGGCTTTCGATGTCATGTCCGTAGTTAGTGACGTGCTCCATGACTTTTTTGCCAATGGCGTTACAAGCCGCAGTGATGGCCTTCATGTCCTTATCGTTACGCATTGCCTTGGTGGAGAAGTTGGTGTGTGCCCCAGCCCCGTTCCAGTCACCTTTTTGCGGCTTAGCGGCGAGGGAGATCACGACGTCGTAATCTTCGGCGATGCGATGCAATAACCAGCGAGCGACATGCATGTGGTCACTCACGGTGAGGGCGTCAGCGGCGCCAATCTGGAATTCCCACTGACCGGGCATGACTTCGGCGTTGGTGCCTTCGATCATGAGACCAGCATCGAGGCAAGCCTGGGTGTGCTCTTCGATGATCTCGCGGCCAATGACGCGTCCGGTGCCGACGCCGCAGTAATACGGCCCCTGTGGTTCGGGGAATCCACCGCCAGCAGGAAAACCGAGAGGGCGACCGTCGGGACGCAACATGGTGTATTCCTGCTCGATACCGAAAATCATTTCTTCAGCAGCGAACTTCTTGGCAGCTTTGGCGCACGCAGCGCGGGTGTTGGTTGCGTGGGGCTTGCCAGTAGTTGCCGACGTGACTTCGCACAAAACGAGAATGTTGTCGCCGCCACGGATGGGGTCGGGACAGGTGAACACGGGGACCAAGGCACAGTCAGACTTGTCTCCTGATGCCTGATTGGTTGATGAACCGTCGAAACCCCAACCCGGAGGGGTGGTCACGTCGTCAGCCAAGATCTTGGTCTTTGAGCGGAGCAACGGCGTCGGCTCGGTGCCGTCGATCCAGATGTATTCGGCTTGATAGGCCACTTGGTCCTCCAGGGATTTGGTCCGGCGCTGCCGGGTGAGTTGTACGGGGAAAGGTTCTCAGGGGGGCATTTCTCGGCCGTTGCCCAAGTGTGAACGCTGTGTGAACCCTCTTTGGTTCACAGCGCAACAACGAACTTAAACCGCAGGGCTGACGGTATCCGCAAATCTTCCGAACGCCCACACTGGCGGTGCGGTTAGCCTCGCAGATGTGGCAACTTTGCGCATTGGCTTGGCTCAGATGAACCCCACCGTGGGTGACTTGGTGGGTAATCGCGCATTGATTGCCGACCTGTATGCGCAAGCCGTGGCTGCGAAGTGCGACATCGTGGCGTTTAGCGAACTTTCGGTGACGGGTTACCCACCCGAAGACCTCGTGTTGAGACCTGGCTTTGTTCGCGACAACCGCATAGTTGTTGACGACCTCGCCAAGATGACTGGATCTTGTGTTGCTGTGATTGGTTTTGTTGACAGTGGTATTGGCAATCAGGTGGCCTCGGGTCGACCCGTTATCTTTAACGCTGCTGCGGTGTGTGCCAACGGTGCGATTCAGCACGTGTATCACAAACGTTTGTTACCGAACTACGACGTGTTTGATGAAGAACGCACGTTTGAACCTGGCACTGGTGCGCATCATCTTTTTGAAGTCAGCGGCGTGAAGTGCGCGGTTTCTATTTGTGAAGACATTTGGCGCGTCGATGGTCCGGTGCAGCATCAAGCGCGAGACGGTGCACAACTCAATATCAATATCAATGGCTCGCCGTTTCATAGCGGCAAGTTGCAAGAGCGTGAAGAGATGTTGCGCTCGCGTGCTGCCGAAAACAAATGTGCCATTATGTACGTCAATCAAGTCGGTGGACAAGACGAATTAGTATTTGATGGATCATCAATGGTGTTTGATGCTTCCGGAAAATTGCTTGCACGTGCCCCCCAATTCACGAGTGGTTTGAGTGTTGTTGAAATTGATCTTGACAAGCCAGATGTTGCCGACGTCGCACCGCTGAGTGATCGATACGAAGAGATGTATGGAGCACTAGTTCTCGGTACGCGCGATTACGTGCGCAAAAACAAGTTCACTGATGTTGTGATTGGTTTGTCTGGCGGAATTGACTCATCAATTGTCGCTGCGTTGGCAGTTGAGGCTTTGGGTGCTGAACATGTTCACGGTGTGGCGATGCCTTCACGATATTCGTCTGATGGTTCAAAGACTGACGCCTATGCTCTTGCTGGTGCTTTAGGAATTGACTGTCAAACTATTTCCATTGAGCCCGTTTTTGAAGCGTATCTTGCGATGCTTGCTCCTAGTTTTGCTGGTCGAGAGGCAGACCTCACTGAGGAAAACTTGCAGAGTCGGTGTCGTGGTCAGATTCTGATGGCATTGTCAAACAAGTTTGGATGGATGGTCTTAACAACTGGCAACAAGAGTGAACTTGCTGTTGGATATTTCACGATTTACGGCGACTCCGTGGGCGGGTATGCTGTGATCAAAGATTTGTTAAAGACTGACGTCTTTGGTTTAAGTCGCTATGTCAATCAGCGAGCAGGTCGCGAGATCATTCCCGTGTCGGTGCTTACAAAACCGCCGTCAGCCGAATTGCGTCCCGATCAACGCGATGATCAAAGCTTGCCGCCCTATGACATTCTTGATCCGATCTTGGCCTTGTATGTTGAGCAAGATAGAACAGCTGCAGAGATCATTGAGTTGGGTCACCCTGAAGACATCGTGCGTCGCATAGCGCGTCTCGTGGATCTCAGTGAATACAAACGGCGTCAGGGTGCACCTGGGGTGCGCGTTTCTGAAAAGGCATTCGGTAAAGATCGCCGGCT
>SYDZ01000259.1 GCA_005801025.1 Actinomycetota bacterium | reverse complement strand
GCAGCAATCGGAGGCAAGACAGCTGTCAATTTGCCGCAAGGAAAGAATTTGGTGGGAGCCTTTTGGCAACCTGTCGGCGTCATCTGTGATTTAGATGCGTTGTCCACTTTGCCCGAGAGCGAGATGCGTTGTGGTTTAGGCGAGGTCGCTAAATATCACTTCCTCACAGGCGATGATCTTTTGTCGTTGAGTCTGGAACAGCGCGTTGCCCAATGTGTGCGAATCAAGGGTTCTTTTGTAGAAAAAGATGAGCGCGAAGGTGGGCAACGAGCTTTGCTTAATTACGGGCACACCCTGGCACACGCACTAGAGATTGTCGGTGGTCACCAGTTAGCGCATGGTGAGGCCGTCGCTATCGGCTTAGTTTTCGCCGCTCATCTAGCTCTCGCCATGAACCGCATTCCAAGTGAACGCGTGGATTATCACGATCTAGTCGTATCTCAAACATACGGTTTAATTTCGCGCATCCCTCCAGGCATGAGCGTTGAATCCTTACTCAATGCCATGACCAGAGATAAGAAGGCCGTTTCAGGCTTGACTTTCGTCTTGGACTCAGAACATGGTCCGCAAGTGGTCTCCAATGTCCCCTCGGACTTAGTTCGTAAGGTTTTGACATCCTTTATCTCCATGGCTTAAGCCGTAGGTAGTGTGTTTGTTGCCATTCGCGATGTATTGACGCTCAAACAGTCGGCCCAGAGCAAGTATCGTTGGATTGTGCCCACAATTTTGCTGATACACGGACCGAATCTCAATCTTTTGGGTGAACGTGAACCCGAGATCTATGGCACGGCGACTCTTGACGATTACGTGCGAACCGTCAGAACTGTTGCCATAAGTGCTGGCTTTGAGGTCGAACATATGCAGACAAATCACGAAGGGGTCATCGTTGACGCGATTCATGCGGCGCGCGGGCGGGTCCAGGCAATCATCATCAACGCTGGCGCGTTTACCCACTATGCGTGGAGTATCCACGATGCATTGGCAACGTTCGCTGGCCCGATTATCGAAGTTCATATCTCCGATCCGCTCACTCGCGAGCCTTGGCGCCATCTCAGTGTGATCGCACCAGTTGCAAGTCAGACAATTGCTGGTTTAGGGCTTGTAGGTTACGAACAAGCTGTTACAGCCATTGTTCGACAGCTCGGGTAGTTGGCAGTATGTCTACCGAACAGTGGCATAGTCAGCGCCTCATACGAGTACGCGAGCTTTTAGGGCAACAGACCGCCGTTCACGCAATGTTACTCAGTGATCTGAATGACATTCGCTGGCTCTCTGGTTTTACTGGATCAAGCGGTTGGTTATTGATCACTGCAACAGATATGTGGTTGTTCACCGATGGGCGTTACGCCGAACAAGCACATGCACAAATCAATGCGGTCGGTGTTGCTGCGCAAGTGATTGAGTGCCGAACCCAGCAGAATGTGTTTGAAGCCCTCGCCCAACGCCTGAGTACGTGCTCACATATTTGGTTTCAAAGTGCGCACTTAACGTTTGATGTTTTTCAGACTCTCAATAATTCCGTCTCAGCCAATTGGGTTCCTGCACCAGCTCTATTAAGGGCGATCAGGCGTAGCAAAGACGCTGGAGAAATCGCGCTCATGGGTCAGGCTTGCGACATCGCCGATCGAGCGCTCGCTGGTGTACTACCAATGTTGCTCAGCGAACCATCAGAGAGGAATGTACGCGACCAATTGGATTATCTCATGCGTCAACTCGGTGCCGACGGCCCCTCATATGACACCATCGTGGCAACGGGTCCGATCAACGCAGCTCGCCCACATCATTCGCCAACCGATACCCGCATTGAGGAGGGTCATACTTTGATCATTGACGTCGGAGCGTTGGTCAATGGTTATCACTCAGATATGACACGGTCTTATGTCATAGGGGAGATGAATGGAGAGCAGATCCACGCCTACGAGGCGGTTCGGGAGGCTCAAGCTGCGGGTGTGGCCCTTGCAAGACCTGGTGTAGCGACTCGAGATGTAGATGCCATGTGTCGCAAAGTGCTTCATCAGGCAGGGCTTGAAGAAATGTTCAATCATGGGACTGGCCATGGCGTAGGTCTGCTGATTCATGAAGACCCTTACCTAAATTCTTCTTCTCCGGCAATTCTTCAAGCAGGGGACGTCGTAACTATCGAACCTGGCGTCTATCGTAGGGGGTTCGGTGGTCTGCGAGTGGAAGATCTCATAGTGATCACCGAATTTTCTAACCGAACTCTCAACACATCCCCCAAGGAACCGTCATGCCAGCCATCACCACTAACGACTTGAAAAATGGAATTACTCTTGAGTTGGAAAATGGTCTTTTCCAAGTGGTCGAGTTTCAGCATGTCAAGCCTGGAAAAGGTGGAGCGTTTGTGCGAACCAAACTACGTAACGTACGCACCGGCAATGTTTTTGACAAGACTTTCAACGCGGGAATTCGCGTTGAGCAAGCCATGCTTGACAAGAAAGATATGCAATTTCTTTATCGTGACGGAGATGACTATGTATTCATGGATACCAAAACATACGATCAGTTGAACATTTCTCCAGTCTCTCTTGGGTCTGCGATCGATTACATCGTCGAATCAATGGTCGCTATCATCGCGATTTATAATGGTGAGATCGTCTCTGTCGAAATACCCGCTTCAGTTGAAATGGTAATTGCCAAAACTGAGCCTGGCATTCAAGGGGACCGAGTTTCAGGAGCACGGAAATCTGCTGAGTTGCACACCGGCAAAACTATCCAGGTTCCTTTGTTCATTAATATCGGGGACAAAGTAAAGGTCGACACTCGATCTGGCGAATACCTCACTCGAGTCTGATCGCAATGGCTCAGCGTCGTTCACGCACGCCGAATATTGATCCGCGTTCACAATCTCGAGAGAGAGCGTTGACTTTGCTTTACGAGGCTGACACGAAGAATGTCAGTGGGCATACGGTCATTGCTGGTCTCGTTGAGCCCCCTGACGCAGTGTCGCTGTTGATTGTGCGTGGTGTCGCCGACAATCAAGAAGTTATTGATGGAATGATTAGTGAGCACGCAGATGGCTGGACTTTGAATCGAATGCCTTGCTTGGACCGAAATATTCTCCGTATGGCAACCTTTGAGTTACTACATCGTCTTGATATTCCTCAGGCTGTGATTCTTGATGAAGCAGTGCAGTTAGCAAAGACATTTAGTACAGACGATTCAAGTCGCTATGTCAACGGAGTGCTCTCATCTGTTGCTCAATATTCGCGTTAGTGGAGTGATTCTGGCCAATTAATTTTGCCTTGTGCGGCTTGAGCCACACTGGCCAGTGTGAAACCCTCTAAGTGGTGTTTCATGTGCTCACCAGTTTGTTTCCAGATCGCTAAAAGAACACACTGCCCTTCGTGGTCGCAGGCTCCGTTGGCATGCGGCTCTCCGAAATCGCCCAAACTAATCGGACCATCAACGGCGGCGATGATCTCGTTCAAACGAATATCTTCGGGGGCACGCGCCAGTGTGTAACCACCACCGACACCTCTTTTTGACTTCACTAATCCTGCACCCTTGAGGGCCAGAAGAATTTGCTCTAAGTAGGGTTGCGGTAGACCGGTGCGTTCGGCGATATCGCGTACTGAGGTCGGAAGTGGCGTCTCAATGTGCAGGGTGAGTGATAGAAGAGCCCGACAGGCATAGTCACCCCTGGTAGAAACGCGCACCCTCGTATCGTAGAAGGTCAGCGCCCCCTTTGTGCGAACTTGTCCCCATCCCACCCACTGCTAGAACATGTCAGGCAAGCACGAGCAATCTCGAAAAACTTTTCTTTGGCTAAAAATGGTGCACCTATGGACACCCATGGGGGATGATGTAGGTATGCCTGAAAAACCTGTGATTCCAAACTATTCGGGTCCCAACCTGACAGGAATCATGCCTGGGTGCCTCCTCAAGGGTCCGGGTCAGCGTCCACAGTGGTTCCCGACACCATTACAACAGGCAACGAATATTGTCTTGTTGCTGCTTGATGGATTGGGTGCCGAGCAACTGGAAAGCCATCGACATGTGGCGCCACATCTTTCTTCAATGACAGGAAGTAAAATCACCACGATTGCCCCAAGCACCACAGCGAGTGCCCTCACAAGTCTGGCAACTGGTTCCAGTCCCGCTGAACACGGCATTGTTGGCTATCGCATGGACATGGGTGATTCGATCATGAATAGTTTGCGATGGTGGTCTGACTCCCGAGATCTGCGCAAAATTCATCCACCAGCGCTCGTGCAGCCCATTCCGCCCTTTGCCGGTATGGATGTCCCAGTCGTCAGTCGAACAGAACTTGAAGGCACCGCCTTCACTGAGGCTCATTTACGCGGTACCAAACCCTATGGCTGGCGAGCAGCAAGTTCCATAGTTGCGCAATGCGCACGTTTGGTGAATTCCGGTGAGCGATTTGTCTATGCCTATTACGATGGCATTGACAAAATCGCCCATGAACGGGGTTTTGGTCCGTTCTACGACGCTGAGATCGTTGCCGCTGACTGGTTGGTGGGTGTTCTCCTGTCCGCCTTGCCCACAGGCACAACCCTCGTGGTAACTGCCGATCACGGTCAAGTACAGATTGACGAACCCGCCATCAAACTTCCGAAAGCCGTAATGGACTGTGTCCACCACCAGTCTGGTGAAGGACGCTTTCGCTGGCTTC
>SYDZ01000258.1 GCA_005801025.1 Actinomycetota bacterium | reverse complement strand
GATATTGAGTCGCACGCATTCGCGATTGATATGCACAATCAATCTCAGGTCCGGATCTGCGGCCACCACGTCGCGGAACTCAATCATCTCTTTGAATTTCCACGTGGTATCAACATGGAGTAGAGGAAACGGTAAGGGAGCAGGGAAAAATGCTTTACGGGCTAAGTGCAGCATGACTGTGCTGTCCTTGCCGATTGAATACAGCATGACTGGGTTATCGGCCTGAGCGACAGCCTCGCGAATGATATGCATCGACTCGGCTTCTAAACGCGCTAGATAACTCACGAGCGGTTCCCAGTCATATTCAAATAATATCGCCTCACTAACAGCGACATCATCTACTTTCGTGCAAGATATACCGCAAGGCTTCAGCCGCAGTTCCTAAATCAGTAATTTCAATGATTCCGGCGATCGCCAGACTTGGGCCGACCACAGTTGCAAGCGCATTGCCACCACTTAATTTCTCAGGTAAGCCTGCTGTAAAGAGGATTAACTTTTCATCGGAGCAGACCTGCGAAATCACAGCCGCGCGACCAATGGCTCGCCACAACAAATCGCCGCGCGATAAACCGGGTCGGACACTTGTCAGACCACCAACTATTTCAAAGACAATAGACGTTTGATCCTCTCGCCAAGCGCGACCCGTGGCTTCAAAGCCAGTCACGATGCGCGCGTTCCAATCGATCTTGGTAAACCCAGTGTCCGTGAGAAGTTCTTCAACAATGTCACGAATTGAGCGCCTATCGGTTTGCTCACGCACCCCACCTTCGTCAGCGATCCTCGCAAGCGCACATGCCACATAGACCTCGTCAGTATCAAAGCCCACAAATGAGCGCCCGAGCTGTGAGGCAGCTACGCCCGTCGTCCCTGAGCCCATGAATGGATCAAGCACAAGATCTCCAGCAAAGGAATACATCTCGATACAGCGTTCCGCTAACGCCACAGGAAAAGGCGCAGGGTGATTAACCCGCGTAGCACTCTCGGGTTGAATTTCCCAGACGTCAAGAGTTGCTTCCATGAACTCATCTGAGGTCATCGTTGACTCCGCTGGCAGACCACGCTTGACGCGTTTGACTGGATTGATAGAGCGATCAAAGCGACCCTTACTGGCGATAATCAAACGTTCAGTAGTGTCGCGTAAAACTGGATTAGTGGCAGATTTAAAAGATCCCCATGCGCAACTACCCGATGAGCCACGCTGTTTCAGCCAGACCACTTCGCCGCGCAACAACAGACCTAATTCATCTTGCAAGATGGTCGTCACATCACAAGCCAACGAACGAAATGGGCGACGACCCAAATTGGCAACATTCACGACTATCCGCCCACCCGGCTCAAGTACCCTGTGGCACTCCCCGAGAACTGCCGTGAGCATCTCGAGGTACTCCACATAATCAGCGGGGATGTGGCCCTCACCGAGAGCCTCCTCATACGCTTTTCCAGCGAAATAAGGTGGCGATGTCACCACTAGAGCTACCGAGTTATCGGGTATCTCGTCCATCTTGCGAGAATCGCCGACGAAGATGCGGTTGCGAATGGCGTTCACTGCGGTGGGATCGGCAAGTGACTCATCGGCAGATATCTGAGGGGCTCGAAAACGAGCATAAAACGCTGATGCATCATGTCCCTCGCGGCGCGATGCCCCGAATGCTGATGTTGAGGTATGACGTCGCGATCGGGACGCGCCTTCACCCGAAATTGATTGCTCAGACATTGCTTGGAAGAGTACCGAACCACGGACCACCCCCGCGCGATACTCCCATGCTCAAATGATCCCCTTGAATTCCCCCACATTGTCCCTGATATCCATAAAGATGTCCGTAGTGATCGCTCTGTTGATTCTCTTTCCCGTGGCCTACATGCTCGGTACTTTCCCGAGCGCGCTACTGATCGCCAATGCTCGTGGAGTTGATATCACAGCGGCGGGTTCTGGTAATCCCGGTGCCGCCAACATCAGTCGAACCCTCGGTCGTAAGTTGGGCATCTTAGTTTTTCTCTTAGATGGATTAAAAGGCGCTATCTCCGCTGCTGTTGGATATGCCTTCGCCGGATACGCCGGAGCCCTGACTTTGGTGTGTGCTGCCGTCATCGGTCATATTTTTCCTGTCACTCGAAAGTTCAAAGGCGGCAAGGGAGTTGCTACGGCGGGCGGTGGGATGATTGCTCTTTATCCCTGGATCGGCCTGGCAATGACGGTTTTATGGTTGCTCGTCGCCAAAGTGACCAAGAAAGCCTCTCTCGGATCACTTGCGATCGCTCTCGGGTTACCTATTTCTCAAGTCATCGTCGGGCGCCCAGCGGGTGAAGTTCTTGCTGGCGTGGGTTTATTCGCTCTCGTCATTTGGCGCCATATCCCAAATCTCAGAAGAATTATTGCTGGTGAGGAACCCCCGCTCAAACGATCCCGCTAGCCAACTCCGTCAAGGTAGTTTTCTCAGCGCAAAACGATGGTTTATCTGCCGAGAAGGCTTAGGTTAAAGCCTGTTATGAAAAAAACGGCACCTCCCTCATCAACTTTGGTGCTTTTCGTTCGCCATGGTCAAACTCCGACAACAGGAAAAATCCTCCCTGGTCGCGCAACTGGTTTACACCTTGCCGAAAGTGGAATCAAACAAGCACAAGCAGTCGCCGAACGCATCGCTGGCATAAAAAAAGTTGATGCTATTTATGCATCGCCACTTGAGCGCGCCCGCGAAACTGCCGCTCCCATCGCTGCTGCCTTAGGTCTGCGCACCAAAATCGACAAAGGCTTACTTGAATGCGAGTTTGGTGATTGGACTGGTGCTGAACTCAGCAAACTCATGAAGTTACCTGAATGGTCAACGGTGCAACGTGCACCATCAACTTTTCGTTTTCCTAATGGCGAGAGTTTTACTGAAATGCAAACGCGCATGGTGTCGGCTGTAGACCGTCTCTGTGCTCAACATCGGGGTGGGGTGATCGTCTGTGTATCTCACGCTGACCCCATTAAGGCAGTAGTTGCGCACGCTATGGGAACTCACATCGATCTTTTCCAACGCATTGTTATCAGTACCTGTTCAGTCTCCGCTGTGGCCTATACGAATGGTGGGCCAATCGTTCTCAATGTCAACTCAACCGGTGGATCGCTCGGCGACCTTCGTCCATCCTGAAAAACGATCATGGATTTTTTTGCTGATTTTGATTTTGTCGATGTTCTCACGACCGGTGCTTTGGGAGAACCAGGCTCTCGTACTTTTTATATTCAAGCCCGTGCCGGTGTTCGCTCGGTGACGGTGCGCTGTGAAAAGCAACAAGTTGCCACTATCGCTCAATATATTC
>SYDZ01000257.1 GCA_005801025.1 Actinomycetota bacterium | reverse complement strand
GCGGCTCTCGACGAGCGACTAAACGAGAACGCGTTTATCGTGCCTGGACTCGGCGATGCTGGCGACCGTCAATTCGGCGCTCCCCACTGAATCACATCGGTGGGCCACCCCAAACCGGAATCCCAGAAGGCATTCCGCCAAACATCTCGTCCTTAGCCGCAATCAAACCTTCAACAGTCCACTTCTGACCTCCACCAGAGATCGAATTGGCGATTTCGGTAGGTCGCATCCGATGGACCTGATCCCCTAAGACGATAAACGTTTGAGCATTGATCTCGCTCGCCGCATCGCTTGCCAAGAACGCCACCATCGGACTGATATTGGCTGGGTCATACTTATCAAAACCTTCACTCGGTTGAGCGAACTTGGGATTCACTTGCGTCATCGGCGTACGCGCTCGCGGTGCGATGCAATTCACCGTCACGTTATAACGGCTGAGTTCGCGCGCTAAAACCACAGTCATCGTCAAGATGCCACCTTTGGCCGAACCATAGTTGCTCTGCGCTGGGCCACCGAACAAACCACTTTCGCTGGTTGTCATGATGATGCGCCGAGCTGGTAAAACTGCTCCCTCCCCCATCTCTTTGGCGACGTTGCGCCAATGCACCGCCGCGAAGTGGGCGGGAGCAAAATGTCCTTTGAGATGCACTCCGACAACGCTGTCAAATTGTTGCTCTTCCATTGAGAAACTCATTCCATCACGAATGAACCCAGCATTATTGACCAAAACATCCAGATCACCGAATTCATCAATGGCGCGTTGCACTAAAGCTTGTGCCGCTGACCAATCGGTGACACTCCCACGCTGTGCCACGCAACGACCCCCAGCGGCCACGATGCCGGCAGCAACTTCATCAGCAGATTCTCCAAGGTCATTGACCACCACAGCAGCGCCTTCGGCTGCTAGAAGTTCGGCGTGACAACGACCCACGCCCTGACCCGCTCCCGTCACGATCGCAACTTTTCCGTGGAGTGCACCCATTGTTCAAACCCTTCGTCAATCCGACGAGGCTGTGGTGCTTCGCCAAACGTTTCTGATACCGTGTCAAAAACTAGTCGGGATCAATGAATCTCTCACAACTTTTAGGGGCAATGGTGGAGATAAATCACAAGAACCATCGTCCCGTCGCCCTTATCACGGGAGCGAGCCGTGGAATCGGGCGGGCCATCGCTCTTGCGCTCGCCGAAGGTGGCTACGACCTCGTGATTACTGGACGAACCATCACCGAAGGTGCTGGTATCAATCCAGCAACTGGACATCATCTTCCCGGAAGTCTCCCATCAACGACTGAGTCCGCCCAACAACTCGGGGCACAATGTCACATGGTCGTCAGCGATGTTCTTGATCTTGACGATACCGAGCCATCATTTCAGCGGTGCTTATCCGCTTCTGGTGGTCGCATTGATCTTTTAGTGAACAACGCCATTTACGTCGGATCGGGAAATGATCTGCGCTTCGCCGATTCAGACCCTGCAGACATTATTCGACGCGCAACAGGGAACTTCACTGCGCCACTT
This sequence comes from Actinomycetota bacterium, assembly GCA_005801025.1. GTDB lineage: Bacteria > Actinomycetota > Acidimicrobiia > Acidimicrobiales > Ilumatobacteraceae > Casp-actino8. The sequence continues at coordinate 4,826 of SYDZ01000257.1, read as the reverse complement.
TTATTCACGCACGCTTTTCTCCAACATGCTCTCAACAATGATGTCCGCCCTAGCACAGGTTGGCGCGCCACCATCTTGAATATCACAAGTGATGCTGGTCAACGGATCCCCCAGCAGGTTGCTGGCGAGGGTGGGTGGTCATTGATGTACGGAGCAACCAAAGCAGGCTTTCATCGGATGGCTGAAATGTTGGCCCTTGAATACGGCACGGCTGGAATTCGCTCCATCAATATCAACCCTGGTCTTGTCACCACCGAACGCGTCCTCGATACTGGTGGCAGCCTGCAATGGGTCGCCCAATCTGGAGTATCTCCAGCGGTCATCGGGGTATCCGTGCTACGTCTACTCACCGACCAGGCCGTCGCAAACGGCGCATACATCCACGCCCAGCAGTACCTTGCCGAGCATCTTGGCGAAGTTGCCTACCAAGCCCTACTCTTGGCTTCTCAGGCAGTTTCGAATGGACGATCATCGTGAGTTTTTCATCACCCGGCACATACATCATCGGACCCACCAATCAAGAGATATTGCTGCCCGAGCCCGGACACTCCCCGGTTTACTACACGCTGATTTCTGTTGATGACCATCTTGTTGAACCGCCCAATATGTTTGATGGTCGCCTTCCCAAAGCCTTGCAAGATCAAGCTCCGCGTCTCATCGTTAATGAGCGTGGTCACCAAGTGTGGTCCTTCGATGGCCAAATTTTTAGTCAAGTTGGAATGAACGCGGTGGCTGGCCGCAAACCTGAACTGCGTTCACTTGAGCCAGCACGTTTTGAAGATATGCGGCGCGGTTGCTGGGACATTGATGAACGCATCAAAGACATGGATCTCATCGGATGTTGGGCATCGCTCAACTTCCCCTCACAAGTTGCTGGTTTCGCTGGTCGAATCTTTAGCGCAGCAAGCAATTCGGAAGTTGGTTTGGCAACAATGCGCGCTTGGAATGACTGGCTCTACGAAGAATGGTGGCAGAAATACCCTGAGCGAATCATTCCTTGTGGCATTACTTGGTTAGCGCCTGGACCTGATGGAACAGCACGCCTCGGCGCCAATGAAATCCGCCGTAATGCCGAGCGTGGATTTGTTTCTGTGACCTTGCCCGAAAGACCACATAACATTGGCTTTCCCAGCCTGTTCAGCGGATGGTGGGATCCAATCATTGAGGCCTGCGTCGAGACCGAAACTGTCATTTCCTTGCATGTCGGTTCGTCCGGAATGTATCCCATGCCCGAAGGCGCTCCCGCTCTGCAACTCGGAGCCACACTCTTCGGACAGTTGTCATTGAGTGCCTGCGCCGAATGGCTCTGGAGTGGTTACGGCAATCGATATCCCGATCTCAAGATCGCTATGAGCGAAGGCGGGATTGGCTGGGTGCCAATGTTGCTTGATCGATTAGAGAATGTTGTGGACCGCAGTGGCTATGGCGCACATTGGGACTTACGACCTGCAGAAATTCTCCGCCGCAACTTCTGGTTTTGCACCATTGATGATCCGTCAACTATTGACCTTCACGATGTCATTGGCGATGACCACATCATGGTGGAGATTGATTATCCACATGGCGATAGCACATGGCCTCATAGCCAATCTGTTCTGCGCGATGCATGGGGACATCTTTCGCCAGAGTTGCTGCGTAAATTTTGTTGCGAGAACGCAGCAGCTCTCTATCGCCATCCGCTACCTTCACGAATTCTTCCATGACCACGGTTGCGCAATTACTTCGCCGGCGTATAGGTGACCACAATCCTGGTTACCACTTTGAAGGGCGAACCTATTCTTGGGATCAGGTAGTGACGCAATCGGCCATTCGCTCCTCGATACTCAATGACTTGCTGGATCCCGACAAGCCACGCCATGTGGGTATCTTGTTGGACAATACGCCAGATTATTTGTTTTGGATTGGCGGTGCCGCACTCGCTGGGGCCTGCATCGTTGGAATTAATCCGACGCGTCGCGGTGAGGAGTTAGCACGCGATATCCGCCATACCGATTGTCAGATGATTGTCAGTGACCTAGCAGGGATTGCGCTATTCAACAATCTCGATACCGGCGTACCTTCACAGCGGATTGTCAATATTGACTCGGCCACTCATACGCAGTTGATTGATCAGCATCGCCATGCACGAGTCCCTGATGCCGAACCCGATCCGACAGGCATCCTTTTCCTTCTCTTCACTTCAGGTTCGACGAGCGCCCCTAAGGCAGTTGTTTGCACCAACGAGCGAATGGCCATTACGAGTATCCGTGCTGGCGAAATATATGGAGTCACTGCCCAAGAAATTTGTTATTGCCCAATGCCCTTGTTCCATGGCAATGCTCTGATGGCCTGCTGGGGTCCTGCTCTCGCAGTCGGGGCGCAAGTTGTTTTACGACGAAAGTTTTCGGCAACTAACTTCATGCTTGATATACGCCAGCATGGTTGCACCTATTTCACCTATGTCGGACGAACCATCGCCTACGTTCTTGGGCAGCCAGCGTCTGAACTTGACTCAATCAATCACTTGCGCTTGGGGTTTGGCACCGAGGCCAGTGCTCTTGACCGGCAACGCTTCCTTGATCGCTTCAAATGTCAACTCGTGGAGGGCTACGGCTCAAGCGAAAGCGTTGTTGCCATTATCCGCACACCTGAGACGCCACCTAATGCCCTCGGCAAAGAGCGTCCTGACATGGCAGGCAATGTCAAAATCGTTGATCCGCACACAAATATTGAATGTCCACCTGTCATCTTTGATGAGTTTGGTGGGATCACTAATCCACAATGCATCGGTGAGATCGTGAGTTTGAATGGTGGCTCATCATTTGAGGGGTACTACAACAACGATGAGGCGTCAAGCGAGCGTATTCGCAACGGATGGTATTGGACAGGTGACTTGGGATACCGAGATACCGATGGCTTCTTCTACTTTGGAGGCCGCAGCGCGGATTGGTTACGCGTTGACAGCGAGAACTTTGCGGCATCCCCCGTTGAAAACATCATTGCGCGGTTTCCCAATGTAGTCATGGCTGCGGTGTATCCAGTTCCCGATCCCCTCACGGGAGACATGGTGATGGTGGCTATTGAGATGGGGAATGCCGCAGATTTTTCGCCTACTGACTTTGAGACTTTCATGTCACACCAACGCGATCTCGGAACCAAGTGGTCACCACAAATCGTGCGCATCACAAAAAACATGCCACTGACAGCCAACAACAAAGTGCATAAGCCGCCGTTACGCAGTGATAAATGGCGAACTTCTGATACGGTTTTCTGGCGCACCGAACGCAATCAACCTTTGACTCTGATGACCGAGTCCGATAAAGCGGCACTAGAACAACGTTTCGCCGACAACGGTCGCAGTCACATTTTACTCGGGCTATAACGCGGAGTTGTGCGCCGTCCAGGTCTGCCAAGATTCAAGGCACTCAGGGAGTTCACCTTTACCCGTTTGATGTGTTGGCCACTGGGCTTCATCTAAACCTGCAGGTGGATTAGGCATCTCATGGCCGTACCACAAGAGATGTCGGCGGCGCGCAAATAGCCAGTGGCCGTTGACTCGTTGATAGGTGTCGTGATACTGGATCTGGTGAATAATCCAAGCACCATGTGCATCTTCAATTTCTCCACGGCAGGAAACAATGCCCGTGGCGTTGTCCTCGTCTTGGATATCAATGAGATGATTATTGACCTGCAAGATCACTCGACCTAAAGAATGCATTTGCGAATCAAAGTTTTCTTTCAGGGCTTGAGTACCCGACAACTGGCGAGTGATCTTGATCTCAGGAATAAATAGCGCGGCTAGTTTTTGTGTGTCTCGAGCTCCATAATAAATCGCATATCGACTAGCGATTTGGCGAATATCCTCACACGCGATCAACCAATCAACAGGATGAGACTGTTTAAAAGACTCTGCGTTACTCATGATCATCTACCTGACGGCAAAGGATGGGGATGAACTGTCGGTTGCAATAGAGCATCCGTGCCACCGTCCACGAATAAAACCTGACCTACGATAAATGAAGCCTCCGAGGACAACAAAAACGCGATCGCTGATGCAATCTCATCCGCCCGACCCCATCGGCCCCGCGGAATCGGGATCATTTTCAAACGCTCCGCCATCACAGGCACATCTAGTAAGGGTCGAGTCATTGCAGTATCAATGACTCCTGGAGCAACCGCATTGAGGCGAATACCCGATTGCATCCACTCATTCGATTTCATCCGTACCCAAAAAGCGATCGCTAATTTGCCAGCGGGATATGGAATGTATGTGTCACCGACTCCATACTTGGCCACTGTCGTCTCTTCATCATCATTGAGAAAGCCCAGAGCATCTTCAATCGCGAGTCCCGGAGTCATTGTCGTCGAGTTTGACGAGATCATCACCACTGCTGGGTCGTCTCCCCTCTCAAGTGCTGATCGTAAGCCAGTGACGAGTGCCATGGTGCCATAAAAATTCACTCGCACTTTCAGTTCATTTGATGCTGGGTTGCTCACACCGGCACAAGGAACCAAACCGTCAAGGACGCCTCCACACAAAGCAATGACCTCATCCACAATTCTTTGTCGCTCTGCCACTTTGGAGATATCACCGCAGACATCGGCATTGCGCAAATCAACTCCAATAACTTTGTGACCCAAGGATTCCAACTTGGCTTTTGTCGCCGCACCAATCCCTGATGCCGTACCTGTGACGCAAATAGTTCCCATGTTCATCCCCCAAAACGGTTGCTCACATTCTGTCAGATTGCGTCGGTGACGCAAAGCCCATTACGGTCGCACTATGAAATCAATTGTTTGTCAACAATTCGCACCGCTGAACCAATTGCAACTCCACGCATTGCCCG
>SYDZ01000256.1 GCA_005801025.1 Actinomycetota bacterium | reverse complement strand
GCAAGATAACTCAGTTTCGAACGCGCTGCCATTGAGCCTGGTTCTTGACCGAAGATTGTTATGCCGCCAGAAGCAGGTTTGAGGAGTCCAGTAGCGATGCGCAAAAATGTTGTCTTTCCCGAACCGTTATGACCGATGAGAGCCACGCGCTCATGTTCTTCAACGCGTACAGACAATGGATAGAGAGCTGGTCCGTCACCGTAGTCCTTGGCAACATTGGTGGCGATGAGGGCTGCCGGCAAAATGGGTGTGGTCTGTGTACTGCTTGGGGCACTCGGCGAGGTGGAGTTAGGTGGTTTGGGGTGCCGACTCATGATTTTGCTCCTGTACCTGATTTTTGACCGCGACTTTCAGCAGCGGCATTGGCCAATGATTTTTTGATGTCATCACGAAAGCGAACCCATCCACCAATGATGAATGACAAAAGTAGGACCGCTATAGCGATGCGCAGAGCGGCGGCGGGTGCACCCGAGCCATGAGTCAGGGCTGAACGCACTCCGAGCATTGGCAGACTGCCGGCAACTGCTAAGACCACCGGCCAAATGGCCTTGATCAAACTCAGCGTTCCGGCAACTTCGGGGGGCATCATATTGGCCTGGGCGTGTGATGAAATCTGATCGGGAGCACCTGAGACAATGTTGATTGCTGCACCTATCAGTCCTCCAAGCATTGCGGGGACTGCACAAATTGCCGCAACTGACCACATTTTTGGTTCAGCGAGTCCCATCGTGGCGACCATGATGCCCACCACGGGAAAACAAATCGCACCAGTTGACGTGAGTAGCGAGAGATACATCACACCGCGAATTTTTGGATAGGCATCAGTGCGTTCACCTTGATCAATTTCTTGGGCGAGAGGTTCACAGAGTTCTAATCCCAATATGAATAGTGCCAGACCGCTACCAACGATTGCGGCGGTCGTCCCGTTGTACATCGCCACCTGACAAAAGCCAGCGATGATGGCCAATGAAACAATGCGTGTCAGGCGACTTACAGGAAACCGCAAGAGGCCTTGCCAACCGCGATGCCATTCGGTGGAAAAACCTCGATTGCGAGGAATCTTAAGCCACGGTTGGCTTCGACTTCTTTCTTGGCTGAGTTGTCGGCGTAACAATGTCACTGTCCGCAAATCTTGCAGTGTCACTGCAAACCGCAGTTGACTCACTAATGCAGAACGCCGCGATAAAGATTCGAGGGACTGTCGACCGAGTAATGCCAAACCAATGATCATCAACAGTGCGGCAGCGAGTGTGGGAGTTATTTCTACTGAGCGTGTTCGTTGGCCCCACATTGCGAGACCGCCTTGTAGATCTCCGGGACCAGTCAGCGTTGAGTTTGGTAGCGATGCTGTGACTTGCCAAGTCAATAATGCGGCGCCCACAATGCTGGCCATCCAGCCACGAAGTTTTAATGAATGAGCGCATAAGGCTGCACCAACAAAAAGTGCGCCCGCGGTAGCTCCCCACATAGATCCCGATAGAGCCCATGCCATGGAGGTGCCTGGTAAACGTCGTCCGGCAAGTTGACCAGCAACCGCGCCCGCGCCGGCGGTCGAGAACATCACCGTGCGTAATCGTTGGACAGCAGGACGCATCAAAACACGCTGGCGACTGACGGGAGCCAGCAATACGTGGCGAACATCTGCTTCTTCAATCGCCAGTGGACCACCGCGACTACCCGAGCGCAGTCCCATGGCGAGTGCCAAGACACCGGCAAGACCGAGCCAACCGGGTCCAAACTTGAAGACGTCAGCGGCGGTTGAGGTGGTGACTGGTTCATCGGTGACGAGACCAGAAAGAAATAAAATTCCACCACCGAAAATAAACGCCGCAAGGTAGACCCGATAAAGAGCTTCAAACCATTCAACTTCGGCAAGTCGATTTTTCTGTCGTGTTCGACGCAACTCTTGAACAGCATGACTGTTGCTAGATGAAGCGTGCTTGATGAAAGCGTCACGGTCGGGAGTTGCGCTGCCAACTTCAATGGGTGCCTGTGGGTCAGAGGCCCAACCCGACCAAGAGGCGACGAAAAGTCGTGCGTGGCCGAATCCGACATGTTCGAGGGCCACGATATTGAGACAAGCGGAGATTCCGCTACCGCAATAGGCAATGACCTCGTCGGCAACGTCAACACATAATGATTCGTAGTGGGAGCGCAGTTCTTCCACATTTTTCAGCATGCAAGTTTGCGAGTCAAGGAGACTATTCCAAGGAGCGTTGAATGCGCCTGGGATGTGACCGGGGCGCGGATCAAGTTTGGCTGTGGCTTCATTGACGTTGCCAGCGAAGCGATCAGGACTACGTGCGTCAAGTATGACGAGTCGTGATGAAGTCGCACTTCGAGTCAGAACCTCTTCAAGTTCTTGTTTGCTGGCGAGTTGATGGACTGGCCACGGAGTCGCGGTAAAAGCTCCGGCTTTCACTGACATTGGTTTTCCCGTGGCTAATGATTCATGTGAATGTGTCTGCCACGCAGCGATTCCCCCGTCAAGCAATGAGGCCTGACAACCCAGCATGCGCAACATCACAACGAATCGTGCTGCAGTCATACCTCCTGTGTCGTCATAGGCAATCACCCGCGAGGTGTTGCTGATTCCGAGACGCGACATTGCTCCAGCAAAGGCTGATGGCGAGGGGAATGGATGACGACCGGCAGTGGCATCGGTGCGATCCGAACTCACTAGGTCTTTTTCAAGATCAACAAAGATGGCGCCGGGGATATGTCCCTCGGTGTATGCCTTGCGGGCATCGCGCCCATCGAGATACCACCGAACATCGGCGATGATCACATTTCCTAGTATTGAAAGTTGCTGGAATTCAGCAGCAGATATAACGACCGCTGTGTCGACTTGTGACTCAAACGGGGGAACTTGGGGATTTAAATCATTCAAGGTTTTCATTCTCGCGCTTGGCGTAGGCATACTGACAATGGTGAGTGTAAGAACTGTTGAACTTTTTGCATCCTTATTGGCCTTGGTTGCCCTTGTGGGCGGCTTGGGTTGTGCCTCGGTCGGCGGCTATGTCGCTCCCACAACGACGTTGGTGAACGAGATTCGCCGCCTATCACTTTGGCTGGCGTGGTTGGTAGCGGCGGTCGCTACTGCAGGAAGCCTGTATTTTAGCGAGGTTGCGCACTATGCGCCCTGTCGCCTGTGTTGGTTTCAACGCATATGCATGTATCCCTTGGCAGGTATTTTGTTGATCGCAGCGATTCGTAAAGACCGCGATGTGCGTTGGTACGCCTTGCCCTTACTGATTGCGGGTGTGTGCTTGTCTGGTTACCACTATCTGATTGAGTGGAAGCCATCTTTAGGTGATGGAGCGTGTGGCATTGGGCCATCTTGTACCGACGTATGGTTTCGGCGCATGGGTTTTGTGACACTCGCCTTTATGGCTCTGTGTGGATTCATTTCCATTGTGGCACTCTTATTTATGGGTACTCCTCGCGACGATCTTGAAAGGCAGGTCACCGATGACTCAGAAATCTCAACCAAGTAGTGGCAAGTGGGTTGTGCTGGCGATAGTGGCCGCAATAGCTACAGCGCTACTCGTAGCTATTGTTGTAGGCGGTGGCGATGATGAAGGTAGTGGCACAACTCATTCGCTACCGAGAGGCGATGTGCTCACACAGGAAAATCGGCCCGTTGTTATTGAGGGCACCATCCTTGAGTCATTAGGTGATGAGGCGATTGATCCGATGGTGGGTCAAGTGGCCCCGACATTGAGTGGTGCGACCTTTGATGGATCAGGTATATCGGTGACTCCTGGTGATGGTCAGGCATACATGATTGTTTTCTTGGCGCACTGGTGCCCACATTGCAATCGCGAAGTTCCGCGTCTCATTGAGTGGCAAGCATCGGGTGCTGTTCCGAGTGAACTGCAGGTCATCGGTGTGAGCACCGCAGTTGCGAGTGATCGGCCGAATTACCCGCCCTCGCAATGGACCGTCGAGAAAGGTTGGACCTGGCCGATGATGGCGGACTCATCATCTATGGAGGCAGCCGAGGCGTACGGTGTTTCAGGTTTCCCATTTTTTGTGATAGTCGGAGATGATGGCAAAGTTAAGGCTCGTGTGTCGGGTGAAGTGGGAATCCCTGCCCTCACGCAAATCGTGAGTGACGCTCTAGTCAACTAATTTACTGCGCTGATTGTTCGGCCCGCAGTAAAACTTCACGCAGTGGGATATCAAGAGCAGTAGCCGCCAGCAGTGCATCGTCGTACTCAACCTTGACCCGATCGCCACTGATCTTGACTCGAATGTCGTAGCCGTCAATAGTGACTGTTTTTTCAGTACGTGTTTGTGGCCAGCGCTGCAATGTTGTGCCGCGTAACCCGAGTGTGCCCGTCTCACGAACAAGAACTGCGGCTATTTTTTCTATGAGAGATGGATCGCATAGGGCGTGAATCGTAAAAGCAGGGCGACCTTTTTTCATCACGATTGGTGAAGCCCACGCATCATGCGCTCCGGTGCTAAGTAGTGAGGCGATGGTATGAGCGACAACTTCACCGGTGACATCGTCAACATTTGCTTCAAGTAATTGCACTATTTGCCCAGTCCCCGACAGCACGGATGTCTCTGTTGCGTCACCGATGATGACCTGCACGACATTGGCACGCCCTGAAACATCGGCGCTACCGGCACCGTAACCAACAGCGCGTACGCCCATCGCAGGCATGACGCCAAACGATTCGGCGAGGGCAATCATTACAGCGACCCCTGTAGGTGTGGCAAGTTCGCGATGGTCATCAAGTCCGACCATGGTGACGTTGCGTAGGGCACACAAAGCAGCCACCGCTGGTGCAGGATTGGGGAGCACACCATGAGCGGTGTTGATATGTCCATGGCCAACGGCAATGTCGCCACAATAGATTTTTTCAAGATTCAGAACTTCAAGAGCGGCACACACGCCAACAATGTCAATGATCGCATCCACACTTCCAACTTCATGAAATTCAATGTCGTCAATACTGACATTATGAATTTTGGCTTCAACTTCGGCCAAGACGTGAAACACTGTGAGCGCTCGTGTCCGAACACGATCTGGTAATTCGGAATCCTGTAGCAGTTGAGAAATATTCTTCCACGAGCGGTGGTGATGTTGATCTTCGTTCTGATGATCGTGCACGGTAACAATGGCGCGAGTCGCACTGACACCAGAGCGCTGAGTGCGCTCAAAGGTGAGGGCGTAATCGTCAATCTTCAAGCCGCCGAGAATTGCTCCAACGGCAAAAGAATCTGCTCCGGCGTCAATGAGTGCGGCCAGCGTCATATCTCCTGCTGTTCCAGCAGCGCAGTTAAACCAAGCGACGCGACTCATGATTTCTCTTTCGGTTGGAGACTACGAAGGATACGCGATACTGCGCATGCTGCTCCATAACCATTGTCAATGCCGACTACGGTGACACCATTGGCACAGGTGGCATGCATTGCTAAAAGTGCCGTGATGCCTTCAAGTCCCGAGCCGTAACCGACATTGGTGGGTACGGCGATCACAGGTTTGCCGCTGAGTCCGCCGACGACGCTGGCTAAGGCGCCTTCCATGCCAGCGACCACGACAATGACATCTGCGGCCATGATGTCATCAAGTCGATCCAGCAAGCGATGTAACCCCGCGACACCGACATCGGTGATGCGGGTGCCAATAATGCCGTGGGCGCGTAAAGCCAAGAGGCACTCATCAACCACGGGTACATCTGCGGTGCCTGCGGAAATAACAAGAGCCCGCCCTTCGTACCAAGGTGTTGCAGCGCGCCACAGCATGGAGCCATTGGCCATCTCAGCGGGCCCGAAAGCAGTGGTCAGGGCGAGACATTGATCGTGGCTGGTACGCGTCACGAGGATGGGTCCAGTGCCGTGGGCCAGTAACTCGGCAACGATCAAAACGCACTGCTCAGGGGTTTTACCTGGTCCGTAGACGGCTTCAGGGGCACCTTGACGGAGATGTCGGTGGTGATCCACGAGAGCATCTCCGACATCGCTGAAAGGCAGTCTTTTGAGCCGTTCAACGGCCTCATCTGGCGAGACCGTACCTGCCGAAACTCCATCTATCAATTGGCGCAAGGTTCCAACATCCACATAATCATCCTGCCACTTGGCGACCGTGCCTCTAGCCTTGGCGATTGTGAACACTTCCACTCAATCCCAGCACTCAACCGAGCAGTCTGTGCTTGTTGCGTTTCTTGGACCTTTCGGGACCTTCACTGAACAGGCTGTGCGGTCTCAGGTAGATCTCAATCAGGCTGAGTTGGTGGCATATCGCTCGGTCCCAGATGTCTTGGATGCAGTACAAAGTGGCGCAGTGGACTTCGGTGTCGTCCCGATTGAAAACTCCATTGAGGGCACAGTGAACTTCACTCAAGATGCTTTGTCCTTTGATTATGAACTGTTGATTCAACGCGAAATCGTTCTTGATATCGAGCATTGTTTGATGGCATTACCTGGAACTGCACTTGGCGATGTGACGACCGTGTTGTCAATTCCCATTGCCACAGCCCAATGTCATCGGTACTTACGGGAAAAACTTCCCGATGCGCAAGTGCAGGCAGCGAATAGCACGGCCGATGCAGCAAAAACAGTTGCCACGAATGCTGTCGCAGGAGTTGCGGCCGTTGCGCCGCGAAATGCGGCAGAACTTTACGGCCTTGACATCTTGGCGACTGATATTGCCGATCATGCCGGTAATCAGACGCGCTTCGTTGTTGTCGGTCGCTCAGGGATACCAGCACCGACAGGCCATGACATTACGGGCATCGTTGTTTATCAACGCGCTGATGAGCCAGGCAGTTTAATTTCGATCCTGCAAGAGTTCGCCGCACGACGAGTGAACATCACCAACCTGTTATCCCGACCGACGAAAGATGGCGGTCTAGGTGATTATTGTTTCGTGATGTATCTCGACGGACATATCGCCGATGAGTTGGTTGCCGATGCTTTGCGGGCATTGCATGCCAAGCAAGGAAATGTGAAATTCTTGGGTTCTTATCCTGCGCACTCGCTTCATGTCCACAGCACTCGCGAACATGCTGATGTGCGTTGGCAACAAGCCGATGACTGGATAGATCAACTCCGCTTGACGATTCAATAATCTCATTTTTTCGCCTAGTGTGCAGGTATGTCTGCACACTCACCTT
>SYDZ01000255.1 GCA_005801025.1 Actinomycetota bacterium | reverse complement strand
TGACTCTGCTTGAGGCACGCGCCATTGAGAATCAGGCATATGTCGTTGGGTGTAATCGTGTTGGGGCTGGTGGATCACTGGTGTACAGCGGTGACAGTCGGATCTTTGATCCACTCGGTGAAACTTTGGCAGAAGGAAAATCTGGGGAGGAGTGCATTCTGTATGCCGAGATCACTAGGAATCGAGTCCAGGAAGTGCGCGCCAAATTTCGATTTTTGCAGGACCGTCGTTCGTAGCCTTTAGCGAAGCTTTTTAGCCATCAGGCTGACGATTTTCCCTGGTCTGGTTTCTAGTTGAGCGACCTCAACAAAACCCTCGCGGGAATGAAATCTCAATGAGCCTTCATTGGGGGGTTGGACGTTGACTTCTAAGGTGAACCATGGAGCGTCGGTTCGCGATTCAACCTCGCGATATAACAGTTTTCCGATTCCTTGGCCTTGATGGGAACTGGTAATCGCCACGCGATCCAAATAAATAAAGTCCTGGTAGTTCTCGCAAAAGAAAAGGTAATTCGGGCTGGCGTAGGTTGATTGAGGAGGCAGAAGCATACAAAAGCCAACCAAGTTGCCGTCCACTTCGGCACCAATAGCAACACTGCACTGACCGAAAATCTGCAGCATCGCTTCTCGACTCTCTTGACCCACCGCTGGAACATTCTCTTCGTTAATAGCCATGACGGCGTCAATATCGGTGAGGGTGAGATTACGGATTATCGGCACACGACAAAACTACTTCTCTCACGGGGGCGTAACATCTGTTCATGCTTTTTTCCAAAAGGAACAACCAGATGGTCAGCCCACAAGATGCCTTGCCTGGTCGCATCGATCAGACCATGCCGGTACCTGACAAGCATTTTGCTCTTGATGCACCACTACGCGGGCCGTGGCCAACAGGTTGCGAAACAGCCATCTTTGGTATGGGTTGTTTCTGGGGTGCCGAGCGTATTTTTTGGCAGTTGCCTGGTGTTTTTTCAACTGCTGTTGGCTATGCGGGTGGGTACACACCGAACTGTACCTACGAAGAGAACTGTTCAGGTTTGACAGGTCATGCTGAAGTCTTTTTTGTGATTTACGATCCCACTGTGATCAGTTATGAATCGTTACTCAAAGTGTTTTGGGAAAATCACAATCCGACTCAAGGTATGCGACAAGGCAATGACATCGGCTCGCAGTATCGCAGCGCGATTTACACCACCACTTCTTTGCAAATGGATGCAGCGCAGTCCTCATGCGCTTTGTTTCAGACAAAACTCAATGAGGCCGGATATGGAACAATCACGACGGAAATAGCTGCGATGGGCGAGTGGTATTACGCCGAGCCTTATCATCAGCAATATCTCGCGAAAAATCCAAATGGATACTGCGGAATTGGTGGGATGGGTGTCTCCTGCCCAATCGGCACTGGGGCTTAACTCGTCACCGCATTCTGTCGCCATTCCCGTAAAGCGTCATCAAGTTCATCCAACGAGCGCACGAGTTTGTTGATGCTGCACTGCATCATTAAGTTGACAACTTCATTGTTATTGGGAAAGCGGGCACGCCAGTCGGTGAATAATCCAATGATGAACTTATTGTGGGCATATGCGTAGCCCATTTCCCAGGCTGTGCCGTCGTCGGTCATAATGCCATTGAGGTTGGCGACAACAACTTGGCAACGATCAATGCCACCTTTATCATTAAGAAATATCTCACCGACATTTTCGGCCGTCTTAGGTGGGTTATCGCGATGCGGCAAAAAGGTGTCGAATCCAGCGTCTTGGATCAATTGATCAATCTTTTCAATAAACCAACGTTCGCCTTCATCAAATAATGGGCCCGCCACATAGGCGTAGGGTCGATCTGTAGAAGTCATGTTGTGCTCCATCCATGTTTTCTGATCTCTTCACCATCGGCATCTTGAGGACGACCCTCATGACGTAATTCGCCCGGTGTCTTGGACAATCTGGCAATCAGATTTTGCATCGGTGTCTCACCAACCATGGTGACAGCCTCACGGAAAATGAAATGTGGATCAGTAGCAATATCGGCCATATTCATCACCGGACCCACGGCCGCTTCAGCCGCCTCAAAAAGTTGCATGACTTCTGCGCGAGTACGTTGCGCGCACCACTCACGCATCAATGATTCAAGTTCATCACGGTGTGCAGAGCGTCCCTCAAATGACTTGAACCGCTGATCGTCACCGACACCCAAGAGCGACATCACACGTTGTGCTACTGAGTCAGAGGAAGTTGAAATTCCCACCCACAACCCATCCACACACAGATAAGTGCCACGCGGACCCGTGTATGGCAAGCCCGAACCGAGACGAGGCTGTAGCTCTCCGGTGAGAGCAAATAATGATGCGACAGGGCCCATGATGTGAAACATGCTTTCCAGCAAACTGATATCCACGACTTGACCGACACCTGAGTACAAAGCCACCATCGTGGCGAACGCGCCGACGATTCCTGTCAGTTCGTCGGTGAGCGCGATGGCTGGAAGGAGTGGCTGTCCGTCGGCCTCGCCATTGATGGCTGCAAAGCCAGACATTGATTCGGCAATGGAAGCGAAACCCGGACGTTGTGCATACGGACCGGTTTGCCCAAATCCGCTGACGCGCGTCAAGATCAAAGTCGGATTGATGGCGTGCAGAACCTCTGGTCCGAGACCGAGGCGTTCGAGTGCACCAGGGCGAAAGTTTTCTACGACTACATGGGCATCTTTGACTAACTCAAGAAAGAGTTCTTTATCTTCTAGATTTTTCAGATCCAGAGAGATCGTGCGCTTATTGCGGTTGGCCAGTTTCCACCACAAGCCAACACCATCACGCGGATCTTTCCAGGCCATATTGCGCAAACTGTCACCAGTGTCAGGCCGTTCAACTTTGATGACTTCGGCGCCGTAATCAGCCAGATAACGCGCGCAGTTCGGCCCAGCGAGAACGGTCGAGATATCTAAAACCCGCATTCCATGTAGGGCAGTGGAGGGTGCCGAATGACTCACGATCTCTAGCCTGCCAAAAGTTTGGGTATTTTCACCGTCTGTGACGAATTTGCTGCAGGACCACTGGGGACGGAATGACTCATGGGCTCCGAGATAGTGCTCAAAGACATCGCTACGTTGCAATTCAGCCGAGGTGCCAGCATCAGCAAACAGGACAACGCTATTTGATTGCCGTTGGGGCGATAGGTCCACCCAATGAGCGAGTCAATGGAAGAGGGCTGGCTGACAACAGAAAATCGTATTGACCATCTGATGCACAGTCGGCGGCTAGTTTGTCGAGAACCCAGTTCTGCCCTTGGATGAGTCCCATATCGCGCAAGTGGATCATATGCACGGGCAATAAGACATTTGGATCTTCGCAGGGCCAGCATTCAAAAGCCATTGTGTCGGTAGCGATGGCCGCGATGTCGGTATCTCTTGCCCATTGAATTGATTTCGTTGAGAGTCCGGGATGTTCCGTGGTGTATAGCACCTTGTTCCCAGACGTGAGGTGATACTGATGGCCAGTGTGAACACAGGCGATGTC
>SYDZ01000254.1 GCA_005801025.1 Actinomycetota bacterium | reverse complement strand
GAAAAGACCTTTTTGTCATCGAGTGGGAGATCGGAGATATCGATATCTTGCCCACGCTCTTGTTTGACAAGATGAATGGCTTTCTCAAGAATACTAAGATTCCTAAGACCTAAAAAGTCCATCTTCAATAGTCCTAGTTCTTCGACTCCATGCATATCAAACTGCGTCGTGATTTGCCCTGCCTCAGAAGATTTACCTGTTTCTGGGCGGCGCTGCAGAGGAAGATAATCAGTCAACGGGTTTTTAGAAATCACTACGGCTGCCGCGTGAATGCCGACAGAACGCTTCAACCCTTCGAGACCCTTAGCCACATCGATCACATGACGTACTTCGTCATCTGAATCGTACAGATCTCGGATTTCCTGAGCAGCCCGATATCCGTCGGCATATTTGTCGTTAAGTTCAAGGCAATACTTCAGCGGAGTGTCGCGACCCATGATGAGTGGTGGCATAGCTTTTGCTAAGCGATCTCCCATGGCGTACGGATGTCCGAGAACACGCGCCGCATCACGTACAGCGTTGCGTGCCTTGATGGTTCCAAAGGTGATGATTTGCGCCACATGTTCGGGTCCGTACGTGTCGGTCGCGTAACGAATAATCTCTTCTCGATAGCGCGAGTCGAAATCCATATCGATGTCCGGCATTGAAATACGGCTGGGGTTCAAAAACCGCTCAAAAAGCAGGTCGTAACGGATTGGGTCAACTTCGGTAATGCCCAGGCAATATGCGACAGCGCAACCCGCAGCAGAACCTCGTCCCGGGCCGACTCGGATATTCCGCTTTTTAGCGTACTCAATCAGATCCCAAACAATCAGGAAGTACGAGGCGAAACCCATGTCGGCGATGACCTTGGTCTCAAACGCTAAACGCTCGACAACGGTGGGACTCTGATGTGTGCCCCAACGTCGCTTTGCTCCCTCGCGTGTGAGGTAATCCAAATACGAAGCGTCATCAGTGAAACCTTCGGGAACATTAAATCGAGGTAATTGCGGATTGCCAAATTCAATGGTCACGTCAGCTCGCTCGGCTATCCACAACGTATTATCGCAAGCCTCAGGAACTTCGCGAAAAACATGCCGCATCTCATTGGCGGTCTTTAGGTAATGCTCAGTCCCCTCAAAGCGAAATCGATTCGGGTCGGCGATCATTGAGTTTGTTTGTACACACAGCAAGGCATCATGCGATTCGCTATCGTGGCGATGCACATAGTGCGAATCATTTGTGGCGACGACTGGAGCACCAATCTCTTGGGCGATCTCTAAAAGTTGTGGATTAGTTTTTGTCTGCGCTGCGAGCCCATGGTCTTGAAGTTCCACAAAGAGATTGTCCTTGCCGAAGATATCTTGCAACCTTGCTGCCTTACGCTTGGCATCTTGATAATCACCGTTCAAGAGTGCCTGCAGAACATGACCACCCAGACAACCTGTGGTGGCGATCAATCCTTCGTGATGGCGTTCTAACAACTCCCAATCCATACGTGGCTGGTAGTAGTAGCCCTCAAGAAATGCCAAACTCGACAGCTTGATGAGGTTCTTGTAGCCAGCACCGTTCTCTGCCAACAAAGTGAGGTGATAATAGAGTTTCTTGCCTCCATCGGTGTCACCACCAGAGTCATCAACCCTGCCTCGTCTGCTCGGACGTTCAAACCGTGTCTCGTAGGCCATGTACGCCTCAGTACCAATGATCGGCTTAACACCCTGCGCACGACATTCTTTATAGAAGTCGAGAACACCGTACATATTGCCGTGGTCTGTCATACCAAGGGCGGCTTGGCCATCCGAGACCGCCTTGGCAACAAGTTCATCAAGCTTGGCCGCACCATCAAGCATTGAGAACTCGGTGTGGACATGAAGATGGGTGAAAGAGTCGCCCAACACCCACCTCCTACTTTGCTCAGGTCAGCCAATGTTTCGACTGACAAACTTCATCTATGTCGTTGAGAAACAGTAGCAGTGGGCTACAAGTAAGTTCCTGGGAGTGGAGCATGATGTGACCCAGTTTCAGCCTTGTTCCCTAAGGGTCCTGGCTGCAACTGACGAATCTGCTCCATTTGTTGCTGAGCCATTAACTGTTGAGCGAAGAGCGCCGCTTGAATACCGTGAAATAGGCCCTCAAGCCAGCCCACCAGTTGGGCCTGAGCGATACGCAGTTCACCCTCGCTGGGAATGCCATCGGAGAAAGGTAGCGCCAACATCGTGAGCTCTTGTTGGAGGTCCGGCGATAGAGCATGTGTCAACTCCACGATCGAGCGTTCATAAATCTCGGCCAGGCGTTCGCGACTCCCCTCATCCAACTCAGCGCCACGCACCTCTTCCAATAATTGTTTGACCATCGAACCGATACGCATCACCTTGGCAGGTTCTGTCACAGAGTTAATGGTGCCGACTTCATTGGTCAATGTTCGCTCATGGCCAAGTTCACTTGGCGCACTCAAGATCTGGTCGGGTTGTTGCAACTCAGGGTTACTCATGTCTGTTAACTTCCTTTTCTTTTCAACTTCTCAAAATACACTAAGTAATCAAACGGTTGCGGCTAAAAAGGGCACATACATTTCGGCACTAGTGAGCGAACCGTGGCGGCAAATCAGTGGAAAGGGTCCTGAATCGAGGGGATCTTCGTACGTCACATCGGCGAAGGGAACTAAGGCCACGTCTCCTAATCTGCGGGCAACAGAATCCGACATTTTGGCTCCTTTGCTCGGACCAAGCCAAGCTTCTT
>SYDZ01000253.1 GCA_005801025.1 Actinomycetota bacterium | reverse complement strand
TGATGTACAGGTTCTAGTTCTTTACGGGACCAATTTACGAGCGCGGCTGCGGCCAACCGCCTGGAGTTCCGTCCATACCCGAGTTTTTGCGAGCCTTGACCAACAATTCAGCCACGATCGGACCAAGAATGGTCGGGTCGTCAACTGGTGCATGCTTTGGTCCACGGACCCAACCTTCAGAGACGGCCAAAATATCGCCACTCGCTTCGAAGATGCGTCCCGTCACGCCTGCCGCTTCGTCAGAAGCCAACCACGTAACAATCGGTGCGATCCAACGCGGCGAACGCTTCTCTCGTTCCTCGTCGCTCTCTGGCGCTGGTCCGAGACCTTCGGTCATACGCGTCAAAGCCACAGGAGCAACAGCATTGACTGTCACGCCATAGCGCGACATTTCCAAGGCAGCAATATTGGTAAATGATGCGATTCCCGCCTTGGCGGCACCGTAGTTCGTCTGTCCAGGGTTGCCGTAAATGCCTGACACCGACGTGGTGTTGATGATGCGACCCGACACTGGCTTGCCCGCCTTGGACTGCTCACGCCAGTACACGCAAGCAAAGCGTGTCGGAGCGAAAGTTCCTTTGAGGTGCACGTTGATGACCGCATCCCACTCTGCTTCAGACATTGAGAACAACATCCGGTCACGCAAGATACCTGCGTTATTGACCACGATGTTCAGATCACCAAACGCCTCAATGGCGGTAGTGATCAGACGCTCTGCTCCCGCCCAATCACTGACGCTGTCACCATTGGAAACAGCCTCGCCACCCATACCGCGAATTTCGGCCACCACTTGATCCGCAGGACTAAGATCTCCGCCGCTTCCATCAACATTGCCACCCAGGTCATTCACCACAACCTTGGCACCTTGAGATGCCAAACTGAGGGCGTGTTCACGTCCGATTCCACGACCGGCTCCGGTCACGATTGCAACTTTTCCTTCACATAACCGAGCCATCTCGGGTCTCCATTCAACTTTGTCGTCCCACCCACGATGGGTGTGACATGTACGGTCTCAATCATAGAGAATGGCATTGGGTAGCGCACCAATCGATGCTCGCTTCTAGCCTGACAATGTGACACTCGTTGGTCAAAGTACCCCATCTGACTGTGATCTGCTGATCGTCGGGGCGGGTCCCGCGGGCATTGCCGCGGCGATCACCGCCACACGTGCAGGGTTGCATGTCATCGTGATTGACAAGGCACAATTTCCACGCGATAAATGTTGCGGCGATGGCCTCACCACGTTGGCGTTACGCGAACTTGAAAAACTCAACTTTGATCCAGCGACCGTGCCTTCATGGTTTGATGTTGAGGCCGCGTGGTTGCGCTCGCCAAGTGGACGCGAAGTGTGTGTGCCCTTGCCGACAAGTGGAAAGTTTGCTGCCGTCACTCCACGCCTTGAACTTGATAACGCTTTACTCACGCAGGCTCGTAACGAAGGAGTCGCCGTGATAGAGAATTGCGCATACGAATCGCTGAGCGTCAACAGTGAGCAACTTTTTGTTTCGGTGCGTGCCAATGATGAACTGCGTGTCATACGCAGCACATGGCTCATTGCTGCCGATGGGATGTGGAGTCCAGTGCGCAAGTCACTTGGTCACTCCGAGCCTGGATACCTCGGTGAATGGCACGCCTTTCGCCAATACGCCAGCAATGTCACAGGCACGGCAGCGCAACGATTGATTATTTGGTTTGACGCAGATGTGTTGCCGGGTTACGCCTGGAGTTTTCCGCTTCCTGGCAATCGCGCCAATATCGGTCTCGCATTATTACGCGATGGCAAGCGACGCATCGGCGATATGAAAGATGTCTGGACTGACCTCTTGCAACGAAAACATGTTGTGCAAGCGCTTGGTCCGAACTTTGTCCTTGATGACCGACATACCGCATGGCCGATTCCGGCACGCATTGATCAAGCTATGACTGCTTCGGGTCGAGTGTTATTCGTCGGTGACGCGGTGATGGCAACAGATGCCTTGACTGGCGAGGGTATTGGCCAAGCCTTGCTCACGGGTTCTCTTGCTGCTCAGGCGATTGCGGCTGGTGGCGAACCCGCCGCAGTTCGCCAGCGCTACGAATCGTCGGTCGCAAACCATTTGCTCGCTGACCACCGAATGTCAGTACGCCTTTCCAATGTCCTCTCACACCGACGAGGCGCCCGCGGGGCGATCGCTCTGCTGGCCCACGTAGGTCAAAGAGGACGACAATATTTTGCCCGCTGGATGTTTGAAGATGAGCCTCGGGGAATCGCCCTGACTCCTCGACGCTGGCATCGGCGCCTGTTTCGCCAGCATGGTCCTTACCGCTAAATCGGGGCTCATCTACTACGGTATGGCAATGCGTACGCGTCTGACAGAATTACTTGATATTGAACACCCGATCATGCTCGCTGGTATGGGCGGGGTCTCCTACAGCGAACTCGTTGCGGCTGTGAGTGAGGCGGGTGGCATTGGAACCTTCGGTGCGGCTCCAATGAAACCTGGGCAACTTGCTGAAGAAATGGACGCCGTTCACAAACTGACATCAAAGCCTTTTGGCGTTGACCTTTTGGCGGCGATACCTGGACAACTTGAAAAAGAAGTGGAGACCATCGTGAACGGTGGGGCTCGTATTTTTGTCGCTGGACTTGGAGTGCCGCGTGAAATCATCGACGAGTTGCACAAAAACAATATTTTGGTCGGATCAATGTGTGGCAAAGTGCGTCACGCCGAGGCTGCGCTGGCGAGTGGCTGTGACTTCGTTGTCGCCCAAGGCACCGAAGGTGGCGGACACACGGGAACTGTTGCCACGATGGCCTTAGTACCTCAAGTTGTTGACGCCGTCGGACATAAGATCCCCGTCGTGGCAGCTGGTGGCTTATTCGATGGTCGGGGTTTGGTGGCGGCACTTGCGCTTGGCGCCGATGGCGTATGGATGGGCACGCGCTTTATCGCTACCCCAGAGGCTCATGCGCCGCAGGGGTATAAAGATACGTTGATCACTCTCCCCGAAGATGGCACCGTGATTTCACGCGCCTACACAGGCAAGACATGTCGCGTGGTGCGAACTGAATGGACGCAACATTTTGAAGAGCATCCCGAAGAACTCAGCAAATTTCCCGAGCAAGTGATGAAGTCAATCCGTGCCGGAGCGAATCACATGGGGGCCCCCGTTGACACGTACGTGGACGTGAATAATGAATTCATGCCCGCAGGTCAGGGTGTCGGAGCAATCAAGACTTTGATTCCAGCGGGTGACCTTGTACGCCAAATCATGGACGAGGCCGAACAGGTCATTGATCTGATGAAAAAGTTTGCCAAGTAATCGGACCTGTGGTTGAGGAAACCGAAACGCTATTTCTTTTTCGCAGGCCGCTTTGTTGTTGGTCCAATGACTGGCAATCCTGCCGAGGGACAGATGTCAGCAAGTTCGCAAATAGTGCATTGAGGCTTGCGCGCATCGCACACACGGCGCCCATGCAAAATCAAACGCAAACTAAATGATCCCCACTCTGACCCTGGCAGATAATTGTTGAGTTCCAATTCAACCTTGACAGGATCCTCAAGTTTTGTTAGCCCCAGTCGGCGAGAAAGCCGACCGACATGAGTGTCAACCGGCAAACCAGGCAAATCAAAAATGACACTGCGCACAACATTGCCGGTCTTGCGCCCCACGCCAGGCAAAGTTACAAGATCTGATAACTCGCTCGGCACCTCTCCCCCAAAACGCTCAACAAGATTTTGCGCCATACCCATCAAGTTTCGCGCCTTGGATTGATAGAAGCCCGTTGACCGAATAATGGTTTCAAGTTCCACGGGATCAGCCGCAGCCAAGGCCCACGGGTCGGGATAACGAACAAATAGCGCTGGCGTCACCATATTCACTCGCACATCAGTGCACTGTGCCGACAAAATTGTCGCCGACAACAATTCATACGCATTCTTATGATCTAACTCGCAGATCACCTCGGGATACCCAATGGCGAGACGGCGTGCAACCTCAGTGGTTTGTGCATGAGCATCAAACTTTGCCTTCTTAGATAACGCCTGCTTCTTGGCCGATACCACCTTCTTGGGTGCCGCTTGCTTCTTCGCTGCCATGTCTTCGACCCTAATCCTCAAGCCGTCAGCCCCTGCCACCGATAGGGTAAGCCCATGCGAATCCTGGACATTAAAAGGCAAATGGAGCCTGATGACATCGCTATTGTTCGCGAACTATTACGTGATGCCGAACGCGCCGATGGGCACCGTCCACTCTCCGATCACCTCTGGCTTGACCTCGTCGACGGTGGTCGGGAAGGCTTCGCTGGTCTCGTTGCTTGGGAACCCGACCACGATCATCCGGTCGCCTATGCCCAAATCAGCAAAGGTCACGACTCTTACTCTGTGGAAATTGTTGTCCATCCGCATCACCGTTACGAAATGCATCTCATCGGGCCAGAACTACTCGGAGCAGCGCTCCACGAAGTAGCCGTCAACGGAGGCGGTCACGTGCACTGGTGGGTTTTCGAACCCACACTTGGTCATGAGCAACTCGCCCAACAGTTCGGTCTCACACCTGGGCGCACGCTGCATCAGATGCGCCGATCTCTGCCGCTCTCAAGCAGCGACGCTGCGGCCAAGGTTGCAGTCCGCACATTTGTCAAGGGTCAAGACGAGCAGGCATGGCTGAATGTCAACAATCAGGCTTTTGCGTTGCACCCCGAACAAGGCAGATGGGATCTCGCCACATTGACAACACGACTCAGTGAACCATGGTTTGATGCCAGTGGTTTTATCCTTCACGATATTGGTGAAACTCTCGCCGGATTTTGTTGGACAAAGGTTCATACCGATACCGAGCCAGTTCTTGGAGAAATTTATGTGGTTGCAGTTGACCCCAAATACCGTGGACAGGGTCTCGGTAAATCAATGGTCGTGTCTGGTCTGATCAACATGAGTGAGCGCGGTCTCACCATGGCAATGCTCTATGTTGACACCAACAACGAGGCTGCGATGTCACTCTATGGAGATCTCGGTTTTCGCATCCATCGCACTGATCGAGCCTTTGTTGGCGATGTCGCTGCCATCACCCCGAACACGCCTCAGGAACCATCATGACAACAATCGAGAATCTGCCTCGCTGGAGCGTCTCTGATGTCCACGAATCATTCACTAGTCGCAGTTTTGTGTCGGCTTTAGAACTAGTGGGCTCCGACGTCGGCCGTTTGGAGTCGCTGTATGACGAGTTGAGTATTCGCGCCCTGCCCCAAGGCACCACTGCGGTTGTTGATCAAGATATGGGGACTCGCCTCGACCGCGCGATCAAAGAGTTCAACGCTGTCGTGGCGCAGACGGAAATCCTTGAGGCATACGTCTACGCCACAGTGGCTACCAACACCCGTGATGAGACTGCTCAGGCTTTGCTGTCCGAAATTGAAGTCATCGGTTCACGCATCACCCCCTTGCTGGCGCGACTCGCCGATTTCGTGTGCGACTATGACACCGAACTTCTCGCCACTGTCAGCACGGAGGCTCGCGAACATCTCGGTCCCTTATTGCGTTTAGCCGAGCGCTCTGAACATCAAATGGAAGAGTCCGAAGAAGGTCTCTATGCAGAGTTGGCGACAACTGGTTCATCGGCATGGGGTCGCCTGCAAGGTGACATCACATCTCAACTCACTGCCGATGTGCACCTACCATCGGGGACCAAGCGCATGCCCATGCCAGCCATCCGAGGTTTGGCCACCGATAGCGATGCAACAGTGCGCAAGGCTGCTTACGATGCCGAGATGATCGCCTGGCCAACAGTGGCTACGGCTTGTGCAGCGGCGATGAATGCCATCAAAGGTGAGGCCAACACTGTCAACCGACGCCGACGTTGGGATGCTCCACTTGATGCCTCGCTCTACGGCAATAGCGTGAGTCGCGCAACCTTTGATGCGATGCAATCGGCAATCACCGCCTCACTTCCGGATTTTCGCGCGTGGATGCGCACTAAATCGCGTCTACTCGGCCACACCGAAGCCTTGCCCTGGTGGGATCTCATGGCACCTCTACCAGTCGCCGGTGGTTCAATCACCTGGGATGAGTCAGTGGCATTAGTACGCAATGCCTTCTCATCTTTCAGCCCCAACTTAGCTAGTTTGGTTGATCGGGCAATCAACGAATCGTGGCTTGATGTTGCCCCACGCGAAGGAAAAGTTGGTGGCGCCTTCTGTATGCCTTTTGTTGAAGATCGCTCCTTGGTGTTGTTGAACTGGAGTGGGTCGGTTGAATCCGCGCAGACAACTGCTCACGAACTTGGTCACGCATATCACAACACCCAGTTGGCTGGTCGCACGCCACTACAAAAACGACTACCCATGGCACTCGCTGAAACAGCCAGCATTTTTTGTGAAACTCTCGTCGTTGAAGCGGGTCTCTCAAAGTTGCAAGGTGCAGATCGTTTGGCATTACTCGATGTCGACCTACAGGGCGCCAATCAAGTAGTCGTCGATATTCATAGTCGTTTTCTCTTTGAGACCGAGGTCTTCGCCCGCCGTCAACGCCGAACATTGGGTGTCAACGAACTCAACGAGATCATGTTGCAGTCGCAACTTGAGGCCTATGGCGACGGACTTGACCAAAGTACCGCTCACCCACACATGTGGGTCTTGAAGTCGCACTACTACGGCAGTCACTTCTACAACTGGCCGTACACCTATGGTCTGTTATTCGGCTTGGGTCTCTTCGCCAAATATCACGCCGATCCAGATCGCTTCCGTGCTGGTTACGACGATCTCCTGAGCCGCGCTGGGATGGCGACCGCAGAAGAACTTGGCGCCGCCTTTGGTATTGATGTCGCCGACGAATCCTTCTGGACTGCCAGTCTTGATGTCTTGCGAACACGCATGACCGAATACTCAAAACTCGCAGAAACACTCTGAACCCCCCGATTATCTGACAGGCTGATCACGTGATTACTCGATATGGCGCGACGCGCGCCGAACTACAAAACCTTCTCACCACCGAGCCGCGCTATCGCATTGATCAAGTGTGGAGGGGTTTATACAGCGAACTGAGCACCCCCGAAGAGATGACCGCCCTCCCCAAATCTCTGCGCGCACGCCTCACTGACTTATTGCCGAACTCATTGCTTCTTGTTGAACAAATTGTCTCCGACGATGACACCACGATCAAGTTCTTGTGGGAACTAGACGGTGCAAGTCGCATTGAGACTGTGCTCATGCTCTATCCAGACCGCGCCACTGTGTGCGTCAGCACTCAAGCAGGTTGTGCGATGGGTTGTGGTTTTTGTGCGACAGGTCAAGCCGGCTTCACGCGTCATCTGACCGCTGGAGAAATTGTGGAACAAATTGTGCGTGCCGCTCAACATGCCAAGGGCATGGGTCGACGAGTCAGCAATGTGGTGTATATGGGAATGGGCGAACCACTCGCCAACGAAGAACCAGTATGGGAATCAATCGTGCGTATTCACGATGACCTCGGTCTCTCCGCGCGTCATTTAACAGTCAGCACGGTGGGAATTGTGCCGGGAATTAACCGTCTCGCTTCACGCCCATTACCCGTCAACTTGGCTGTGAGTTTGCACGCCGCCAACGACGGTCTGCGTGACGCCTTGGTACCTATCAACCGCCGTTATCCCATCAAGGCCTTGACGGAAGCCTGTAGTAATTTTCTTGAATCAAAGAACCGTCGCTTGACTTTTGAATGGGCCCTCATTTC
>SYDZ01000252.1 GCA_005801025.1 Actinomycetota bacterium | reverse complement strand
TCTCTGGTTAACGGCACCACGTATCAAGTCAAGATTCGTGCCGTGAACTCTGCTGGTAGCGGAGCAGCGAGCGCAGCACAGTCTGGCAAACCGGTCACCGTTGCTGGTGCGCCGACGATTGGTACCGTGACTGCGAGTAGAGGCAAGTTGACTGTGGCTTTTACGGCTCCGTCGTCTAATGGTGGTGCGTCAATCACGAACTATGAGTACTCGACGAATAATGGTACGACGTGGAAAGCGTTCAGCCCTGCTGACACGTCAACTCCGTTGGTGATCACCAAGCGCTCAGATAGCACTGCTTCTCTGGTTAACGGCACCACGTATCAAGTCAAGATTCGTGCCGTGAACTCTGCTGGTAAGGGAGCAGCGAGCGCAGTAAAGAGCATTAAAGCTAAGTGAGTTAACGAATTCTCATAGTTGAACCAGTTATCGATGGGCTGGGTGTCGAGTGAAAGCTTGATGCCCAGCCCATTTTGGTTCTGATGATCAACGCGGGTAACGAGTAGCGTTCACTGGCGTGAGGGAACTACGTATCGGTGTCATTGGTACGGGGATGATGGGTTGCGAGCATATTCGCAATGTTCTGGCTTTAGATGGCGCTCGGATCACCGCCGTCAGTGACCCTTACGAGACGTCGTTGGTGTGGGCTCAAAAGAATCTCGGTGAGAGTGCTTGCGATGTGGGCATATTTGGCGATCATCGCGATCTGCTCGCCTCAGGTCTGATTGATGCAGTGATTGTGGCTTCACCTAATTTCACCCACGTTGATGTCCTGCGTGATGTACTGGCGACTGAGATTCCCGTCTTAGTCGAGAAACCCATGTGCACGTCCATTAGGGACTGTCAGGACATCGTTGTGGCGGCAGAGAATCGCTCGGCGATCACATGGGTTGGTCTTGAATATCGTTACATGGCTCCCATAGCGAAACTTTTAGAGGTGATTCGTTCCGGAGAACTTGGTGAGTTGAAAATGCTTGCAATTCGCGAACACCGATTCCCGTTTTTAGTCAAGGTTGATAACTGGAATCGTTTCTCTCGCAATACGGGTGGGACTCTCGTTGAGAAGTGCTGTCATTTTTTTGATCTGATGAATCTGGCAATTGGAGCCCGACCCTTGCGGGTGTATGCCAGTGGGGGACAAGATGTCAATCATCTTGACGAGATCTACGAAAATCAACGTGCGGATATTCTTGACAATGCTTTTGTGATTGTTGATTACGCCAACGGGGTGCGCGCCAGTTTGGATTTATGTATGTTCGCCGAGGCGGGGCGCAATGAACAAGAGATCGTCGCTGTGGGCTCGCTGGGCAAGGCTGAGACAGCGCTACCGGGAGATGGACAGGTTTATGTCGGTCATCGCTCAGATCGAGTTGTCACACCGCATCTGGCCACCATGGATGCAAGTGTCGCTCATGCTGGGTTCCACTTTGGAGCCAGTTTCATTGAAGTAGCGAAGTTTTGTGAAGCCGTACGTGATGGGCGGCCACCCGAGGTTGGCGTGCGTGACGGATTATGGTCGGTGGTCATTGGGGCGGCGGCCCATCGCTCAATTGACGAACAGCGATCAGTCCTGATCAGCGAATACAACCTTGATCGAAATGATTAGCTTTCGCTGATTCTGATCGATTCAATCTTGATTTCTTGAAGCGGTGGTGTGCCGTTGGCACCCGGGTCAGGGTTACCAGCAGCATCAAGAGCCACGACCGTCGTGTCGAGACCGTCGGTGACTTGGCCGAATAAGGTGTAATCGGGAGCCAACCCCACACCCTGAGAGCCAGTGATCACGAAGAATTGGCTGCCGTTGGAGTTGGGTCCCGAGTTAGCCATTGCTAAAGAGCCAATTTTGTACTCACCGGCAGATGGCAATTCGTCAGCGAACGTGTATCCAGGTCCACCCGAACCAGTTGCCGTCGGGTCTCCGCACTGAACCATGAAACCGGGAATCGCGCGATGGCAAATGGTGCCATCAAAGTACTGATGGCGTGCCAAGTTGACAAAGTTATTGACGGTGCCAGGGGCTTTCACGGGGTCAAGAATCGCGGTGTACTCACCCATATTGGTGACCACCGTTGCTGTGTAAGTTTTGCTTGGATCGATGCACAGTGCGAATGCGTCGGCGAACTCTTGAGTCTGAGTCGTGGCACCCTCAAGCGGGGCGCACTCAGTTGTCCCATAGGCAAATTCGCCGGGAGCCGTTGTCTCGCCAGGTGTGGTGTCAACTGGTGTTGAGGTGTCGCTGGGAGTTGTGGTATCTACTGCCTCAGGTGTTGCTGGAGCAGAGTCGTCGTCTTTAGTGGAAAAAGCAATGGCGAAGAACCCTGCTACAAGCACGGCCACAACAAGCACGATGCGCACCGTTTTTTTGGTCATTTTCTTGCGTTTGACAGCCCGCATTTCGGCCTCGCGGCCCATATGACGATTCATCTTTTTACGCTCACGTTTTGCTGTTCCCACGACTATGAAGGTTAGCGGGATCTATCTCAATCGCCTAGCCCGCTGCCACGCGGTAAAACAACACTGTCTGAGGGCGACGGACGGGTAACCTCAATGAGTTGTGGCGCTCATTGTTCAAAAATACGGAGGCACGTCGGTCGCTGACCCGGATCGTATTCGGGCTGTAGCCGAACATGTGGCGTTCACCAAGCGCCATGGAAATGATGTCGTGGTAGTTGTCTCAGCGATGGGCAAGTCCACAGACAATCTCATCAAACTGGCTAATGATGTCTCAGGGGTTCAGCCTTCACGTGAACTCGACATGCTGTTGAGCACTGGTGAGCGGATCTCGATGACTCTGATGTGTATGGCACTTGCTGGAGTCGGCATTGACGCCATTAGTTTCACGGGCAGTCAGGTGGGAATCATCACGGACACTGTGCACACCAAGGCAAAAATTTTGGAGATTAAAGGCGATCGCGTGCGCGAAGCTTTGGCACAAGGCAAGGTCTGTGTCGTGGCTGGTTTTCAAGGCGTGAGCACTGAAAAAGAAATCACCACGCTGGGTCGTGGTGGTTCAGACACCACCGCAGTGGCCTTGGCTGCCGCCTTAGGTGCCGACAGTTGCGAGATCTATACCGATGTCACGGGTGTCTTTAGCGCGGACCCGCGCATCGTTCCGCAAGCGCGCAAATTACAGTCAATCAACTTTGAAGAAATGCTGGAAATGGCTGGGGCAGGGAGCAAAGTTTTGGCTCTGCGATCAGTTGAGTTTGCCCGTAACCACAATGTCCCGATCCAAGTTCGTTCCAGTTTCACATGGGAGCCTGGAACATGGATCACGAGTCAGGAGCCCTCGATGGAAGATCCCATCATCTCGAGCGTCGTCACAGATGTCAGTGAAGCCAAGGTCACGGTTCGCAAGGTCCCCGACCGACCCGGTATTTCGGCATCGTTATTCGAACCATTAGCGCAAGCCAATGTCAACGTGGACATGATTGTGCAAAACACCTCTACCGATGGGACGACCGACATCAGTTTCACTGTACCCAAGGCAGATATGAAGGTGGCAATTGGGATTGTTGAGTCAGTGGCTAAACAGATCGGTGCCGCCGGCATTGCTCAAGATGATGCCATCGCCAAAATTTCACTCGTTGGTGCTGGGATGAAGACGAGTCCGGGTATCGCCGCCAAGATGTTTCGTGTTCTCGCCGACAGTGATGTGAACATTGAGATGATTTCTACTTCCACGATTCGTATTTCCGTTGTTGTGGTTACCGCCGATCTCGAAAAGGCCGCTCGCTCACTGCATACGGCTTTCGGGCTTGATAGTGGGCAGTCGTACAGCGCGCCACTACCTGAACGCAAATAAGTTTTCGGCTTTGCATCGTGACAAGACGGCCAATTAATCGTCAGGTGGTGGCCTTACGCCGTTATCATTGAGATGTATGCGTATTGGAGTCGTAGGAGCAACCGGTCAGGTCGGAAGTGTGATGCGTTCGCTATTGGCGGAGCGGAAATTCCCGATTGATGACATTCGTTTTTTTGCATCGGCACGTTCGGCAGGAAGTACCTTGCCATGGGCTGGTGGAGAGATCACGGTTGAGGATGCATCCACTGCTGATCCAACTGGATTAGACATCGCTCTTTTTTCATCGGGTGCTACATCTTCACGTGAACTTGCACCGCGTTTTGCTGCTGCTCGGGTGACTGTTATTGATAACTCATCGGCGTGGCGGATGGATCCACAGGTGCCTTTAGTGGTCAGCGAAGTGAATCCGCAGGAAATTCACAACGCACCGAAGAGGATTATTGCGAATCCCAATTGCACGACGATGGCGGCCATGCCAGTGCTGAAAGTTCTGCACGATGAAGCTGGTCTCAATCGACTCATTGTGAGTACGTATCAAGCAGTGTCGGGTGGTGGACTCGCTGGAGTGGATGAACTTGATAAGCAAGCGCGCGAGGTTGTGGCGATGGCACGCGACCTGACCTACGACGGCGAAGCCGTGAGATATCCAGTGCCGACTAAGTTCTCTGCTCCGATTGCTTTCAATGTCTTGCCCTTTGCAGGCAAGTACACCGACGATGATTCTTTTGAGACTGATGAAGAACAAAAGTTGCGTCATGAAAGTCGCAAGATTTTAGCAATACCAAACTTGCGAGTGTCGGGGACGTGCGTGCGCGTGCCGGTGTATACAGGTCATTCATTAAGTATCAACGCCGAGTTTGATCGGCCGATTTCTGTGCAGCGGGCAACTGAGTTGTTGTCTTCGGCTCCTGGAGTTGTGTTGATGGATGTGCCGACTCCGCTTATTGCTGCGGGTAAGGATCCAAGTTTCGTGGGACGGATTCGTCAGGATCTATCTCGTGAGGATGGTCGCGGTTTGGTGTTCTTTGTCAGCAATGACAACTTGCGTAAGGGTGCAGCGCTCAACGCTGTTCAGATCGCCGAACTGTTCCTGTAGAAATGAGTCAGCAGGTACAGGGGAGTGCCGAACACGTGGGGCATCCGTTGGCGTAGCGCGCAACACACTTGTCAAGGTTGACGCCCATCTGATTAGCCAACGTCGCAATCCACGCCAAGACATCGCCGAACTCATGCTCTTGTTGCGCCAAATTTCCCTTGCGCACTGCTTGGGCTAACTCGCCCACTTCTTCGGCCAACCAGGCAACGGTTGACGGCACACCGCGGGCTCGATCGCGTTCGCCGTATGTCCGTTCAATGATGTCTTGAAGTTGAGAGATGTTCACACCTTCACCGTAGAGCGAAATGAGCCAGTCAACGACACATCCCGCCGGCGAAGCAGGAAGTTCTTCGTCGGGGTGAGAGGATTTGAACCTCCGGCCTCCACGTCCCGAACGTGGCGCGCTAGCCAAGCTGCGCTACACCCCGCGGTGTAGATCGTGAGGCTATCCCGCAGTTGCGGGCTCAGCCTCGGGTACTTCGGTGTTCTCAGACATTGGCTCGTCCACAGTCGGCAATCCTTCGGCGAAACAACCACCGCCAGCGATGGCCTTGCTGGCCCGTCGCAAACGCAAAGGATCAAGCGGTTTAATTAACCAGCCATCAGCTCCACTGCGACGCGCCATGTGAATATCAGCAGCGCGATCGAGCAACATCAAAATCGGAACATGAGGCAAGGTGCCGCCGCTCTCATCGAGGCGTAGATCCATAGTCACTGCCACGCCACCCATGGTGCCGCTCTGTAGATCAAGAATGACCAAGTCGGGAGTACGGGCCTTGACGACACCCACGACAGACCGACCGTCGCGACAATGGGTGAAGGTTGTTTCAGGTCCGCCGAGGGCAGCGACGACATCGTCGACCAACCAGTCAGCATCAGTAGCCAGGATCACATGCACGATTGAAACGCTACCTCGTGGTCGTGGTCGCCACGAGATCGCGTCCCAGTTCGGCTATCGCCTCGAGGTCATGGACATCCTCGGCGCGTTGGTATAGGCGCACAACGACGGCCCCCAAGGAGCGTTCGAGAAGGGGTTTGAGGGCATTTTCTTGAGCTTCGGCGAGGCTACGCAGGTGTGCCAGGTTGCGATGCAGAACCGCCACCGCAGAGTCACCGGTTTTGTCGGCCTTTCGGGCTGCGGTCAGAGAAGCGGCTGAGGATCCTTTGCCGAATGGGGGCTGCAAACGATTGAGAATGACTCCTGTGATATTGATATTCGCCTCGGCCAACTGCTCGGTGAAATAGATCGCCTCCACAATGGTGTCGTTATGAGCACAAGCCACGACGATGTATGTACTACTTGAGGATTTCAGTAATTCTTGGACGGCGACACAACGCTGGCGAAAG
This sequence comes from Actinomycetota bacterium, assembly GCA_005801025.1. Lineage (GTDB taxonomy): Bacteria > Actinomycetota > Acidimicrobiia > Acidimicrobiales > Ilumatobacteraceae > Casp-actino8. Next base: position 12,596 of record SYDZ01000252.1, on the reverse strand, counting down.
CCCTCTTCAATTCCGTCAAAGGCCTGAAAGAAATTGACTGCGTCAGCGAGGACATCGGCGCCAATGACTCGACCGATTGTTTTTAAGATCGGTTGGGCAGCAAAGTTCAACAATCGCAATCCACCGCGCGCTGGCATAACAAGCCAGCGATACACACGGTGATCAAGAAAGTTCATCAACTTTTGCGGGGCATCCAAAAAATCAAGGGCCTCACGTGAAGGTGGCGTGTCAACGACCACAAGATCGAAACGTTCATCGTGAGACAATTCATACAACTTTTCGGCTGCCATATATTCCTGGCTCCCCGATAGGCGACTAGCGATATTGCTGTAAAAAGGATTTTTCAGAATTGCCTGCTGTTGCTCAAGATCGCGTGACTCGCGACGAATCACATCGTCAAAAGTAGTTCGAGCGTCCAACATCATTGCCCACAGTTCGCCCGAGCATGCAAGATCAACGCGACTTGGGTCGTTGCTTAAACCGTCGAGACCAAGAGCATCGGCCAAACGCTTAGCCGGATCAATAGTGATCAACACAACGCGCCGACCAGTATGCGCAGCCTGAACAGCAAGGGCAGCAGCAGTGGTTGTTTTGCCAACGCCACCCGAACCACAGCAGACGACGATTCGTGAGGTGGTGATGATGTCACCGAAACTTTGAATCTTCTTTGGACTCATGCTGGTTCACCGACGGCTTTTCGCATGATGTCGGCCAAGGCCACCACATCGTGTGCCTGAAGCGACGCAGTGGCGATGTGGGGAAGTGCAAAAGAACCAACATCGATGCGTTCGTGGACTCTGTCAATTGCCTGGAGGTGCATATCAGAGCGTGTGGCGCGGTATCTCATTGCATCACCAAGAACTCCATCGGGTATTTTGCCACTTGCCACCAGCGAAGAAACTTCAGAAGCGATATCAACTCCATTGACGATCACGGGTGCGAAAGCCACGCCCACTGATTGCGTAAGTTTTTCAGTGGTCTCAATGAGTTCATTGACAGGCGTGGTTTCTGGGGTTGTCACCATCACGACACGACATTTCTTCGGATCCTGTAACATTGAGCGAACTTCGATGGCTTGGGAACGCAGTGGTCCACCAGAAATTGTTTGCGCCATGGCCGCAGGAGCCTGTAAAAATGAGATGGCGTGACCGGCGGCTGGACCATCCACAATGATGAGGTCGTGATCGCCATCGGGTCCGGTGAGACCGACCAGATGTTTAAGTTTGCCTAAGACCAAAAGGTCATCAATTCCAGGAGCAGCACTAGCCACGACTCCGACGACGCCACTTGACACCAAGCGTTTCGCCAATAGAGCAAGACCTTGAGTTGCTAGGTAATCCTGTAGAGCCTCGCCAGCGGTGACAGTGCGCATCTGGATCGAGCCAGTTTTTGTGGTGCCCAGGTGAGTGTGGATCATGGTCCCGTCGTAGTCCGCCCCATCTGAGGGGGACCCACCCAGCAATTCGGCCAACCCTGGGCGAGAGTCAAGGGTCACAACGAGTACCCGAAGACCGGCGTCGGCTGAGGCTCGCGCTATCACAGCAGTTACGGTTGTCTTGCCGACACCACCCTTGCCGGCCACCACGAGCAGTCGCGACATGGTGAACAGGTGATCTATTTTCTTATTTATCGGAGGCACTCGTGCGCAGACTAGCCATCGTCTTCATTGCAGTCGGCTTCGTGCTCGGTTTTGTTGATGTGGCACATGCTTCATCGGGCAGTGAACCACCCCAAGAGCCAGCAGTTTTGATGAGCACTAACCCCACGGCACAAAGTCTTGCACCTGTTGATGTCTTCCAGGTTTCCGGGCTCATCGACAACATCGTCGTTGACGCTATTGAGCGGGCTATCACCGACGCTGAGAGCAATGGGGCCCAGGCTTTGGTTCTGCAGATTAACTCCAAGGCGTCCCTAGTGGGTCGTGACAAAATGCGTGATTTGTATCTGCGTATTGAGAATGCAAGCGTGCCGATAGCAATTTGGGTTGGTCCGTCTGGCTCAAAAGCAACTGGTTTAGGTGTGCAACTTTTGTCGGCGGCTGATGTGACGGGGATGGCCCCTGGAACCAAGATCGGAAAATCAGGTACGGCATTGGTTGACGGAGTGGAGTTTGGTGAGGCCACCGAAATTTTGCGGACCCAAACTTTGGGATTCCAAGACGCCCGCCGCGCAGGAGCACTCAAACTCGAGATCAGCGATGAAGGTGCACCAACCATTCGCAATATGGTCTACGCGCTTGACGGTTTGCAAATTGATGGAGTCGTGCTCGACACGGCCATTGAAACTTTGAATGACGATGGCACAGTATCCAACGACATCACCACTGTGCGTTTTCACAAACTTGGTCTGTGGGCGCAGCTGCTGCACACTTCGGCAAGTCCTCCAGTTGCCTACCTCTTTTTATTGATCGGCCTGGCACTTTTGATTTTTGAATTTTTCACCGCTGGTATCGGTGTTGCGGGAGTCGTTGGAGCGGTTCTTCTTTTGCTCTCGTTCTACGGTCTTGGAGAATTGCCAGAACAGAATTGGGCACTGGCCTTGATTTTCTTTTCAATGTTTGCCTTTGCAATTGATGTTCAGGTGGGAGTCCCACGTCTTTGGACGGGAGTTGGGATTGCAACTTTTTCTCTAGCTTCGTGGTTTTTGTTCCCCGTCATCGATCAGCACTCATTGCGTGTTTCTTGGCTGAGTTTGCTTGTTGGCATTGGAGGTATCGCTCTCACCTTCATTTCGGGTATGCCGAGTATGACGCGAACTCGTTTTGCCACACCGACAATTGGTCGTGAACGTTTGATCGGTGAGATCGGCAAAGCCATCTCAGATATCAGTCCCGATGGGGCAGTACAGATCGGTGCAGCTCGTTGGAAAGCCCGCACAAATCGCGCTACACCAGTCAAGGCTGGCGAGATGGCGCGCGTGGTGGCCATTGATGGCATTGTTTTGCAAGTCGAACCGGAGGCTGGTGGCGCGCGCGATTATCGTCAACGTGGTCCGAAGAAGGACGAAGTTCTCGAAGAGAAATAGTCGAGGTAGCGCGGTGACTCTTTTTGAAGCAGGTTTCACGGAGCCACGTCAGATACTTCCTCGTGACGGGGAGGCTGTGTATTTCCAGACCGTCTTTAGTCATGAACAAACTGCGCGATATCTAAGGACGCTTACTGATGAAACACCGTGGGAGGCGCGCAATATTATTTTGTTTGGCAAAGAAATTCCTCAACCACGACTCGCTTGCTGGTACGGCGACTTGGGGTATTCCTACTCTGGCATCACCCTCGAGCCGCGACAGATGACGCCGACACTTGTGGAAATTCAACAGCAATGTGAGTCGTTAGCAAACGCAAAGTTCAACTCGGTTTTGGTCAATCTCTATCGTCACGGACAGGACTCCATGGGTCTACACGCCGATGATGAACGTGAACTTGGAGTTGAGCCAGTGATCGCTTCAGTGAGTATTGGTGGTGAACGCAATTTTCGCTTGCGTCATCGTGAATCTAAAGAACTAGTTCAGATCACCCTCGGCTCTGGTTCACTACTGGTGATGAGTGGCCTATCACAACAATGTTGGATGCATGATGTACCCAAGACAAAGCGACACGTTGAGCCACGAATTAATTTGACCTTCAGGTTGATTCATAATGTTTAGAGTTACGGATATTTAGAGTTTCGGCCCAGCGATACGCAGATCACCGCGGCGTCGTGTCATGCCTCGAGCATCAAGTTCGCTGGCCAGGGGAACGGCATGCTTGCGGGTGACACCGAGCGCCTCACGAAACTGGGACATCGTAAAACCTTCAGCGCTAACGGCGAGCAATTGTCGCGCTGTTTGTTGTGCTGTCTCTAATGCGGTGACGTGAAACCATTCCCCTTCGCGTTCGAACAACAAACCAGCCTTGGCGAGGCGTCGAAGTTCTGGTGGAGAAATATCAGTGGGCGGGTTCGGGGCACAGGCTTCGCGGGCTAATCGTTCAATGATTGGATGTTCAAGTAACGCATCATGGACTCCCGCGATGCGTACACGTCCATCGGTGATGGAGAGGGTCGTCAGAGTCGATATGACAGCCCTGTGCTGTTCGGTGAATGACGCTAGGTCAACTCCGTTCGGGTCTTTTGTCGCCATGACAAATTCAATGTGAGCGATTGTTTTGGCAAGTTCCTGTGGTGAGACGATCCAATGAGTGAACATGGGTTCAACGTTGATTCCCGTCAGCAGTCGCAGGTCGGCACTTGTGACCCATCCGCGTTCATTGATGACCCGTTGGACATCGCGATTCGGAGTGGCGCGAGAGGCGGGGAGTTTGGGATTGATATCAAGAATTTCTCCACCACCCACAGTTTCTGAGCGCCCACTTTCGCGCAAGACATAGCGATCACCAGGAAGTAACGGAATAGGGCGTGATAAATGAATGCGAATCAGCCCCTGCTCACCTGGAGAAATTGACTCGGGGCCGAGGACGCGCACTCGTGCAGGAATCTCATCTGAGCCGATGTGTACCGTGAAAGCACCGCGGCGCGAGACGACATGTTTGAGCGACTTTAAAACACTCAGCGAAGCATCGACTCTTGGGCTACAGAACCATTGACCTTCTTGGATGACGACATCCCCACGCGCTAATTGCCCGTGCTCAACCCCTACCAAATTGAGTGCAACTCGATGGCCGGGTTGCGCTTGGTCGATTACCTGACCGAGAGTTTGGATGGCGCGAATTCTCGCTTCGAGCATGAGTGGGGCGATGAGAATCGGGTCGCCAACTTTCAAGCAACCATCAGTCAAAGTTCCCGTCACAACCGTGCCACTGCCTTTGGCAGCGAACACACGGTCGAGAAAAAGCCGTGGGCGACCATGATCGACAGATTCATCGCAACGCTCAGCCAGTTCTTCGAGGGCATGGATAAGTTGCGGGATTCCATCGCCTGTTGGAGCACTGATTCCGATAACGGGTGCATTGTCGAGAAAAGTTCCAGAGACATGGTCGGCAATATCGAGGCGGGCTAACTCGAGATCATCAGAGTCGCAGAGATCTATTTTCGTGAGGGCGATGAGACCTTGTGTCACGCCGACCATATGCAGAATGCGGAGATGCTCTTCGGTCTGTGGTTTCCAACCTTCACGGGCGTCAACAACTAAGAGACACCCATGAATACCTCGCACGCCCGCCAACATGTTGGAGATGAAGCGGACATGACCAGGAACATCAATAAATGACACGGTTTGGCCATTCGGTAGTTGTCGATGTGCGAAACCAAGATCAATTGTCAGTCCGCGCTCTTGTTCTTCAGCCCAACGATCTGGGTTGATGCCTGTCAGGGTGCGGATCAGAGTTGATTTGCCGTGGTCGACGTGGCCAGCAGTAGCGATGATACGCATCTCAAAAAATTTTCTTGAAAGCCTCAGCCACTAATACATCATCACTTGGATCAATAGTCCGCAAGTCAATGATCGTGGAGTTGTCTTTGACTCGCGCAATGATCGCTGGATTGCAATTTCGCAACATCATCAGATGATCGCCGTCGAGAGTGATGCCGACGGACTTTATGGCGATGCCAGGGGCACTGCCGGCACCTGGAAGTGAATCACAGTTGATGATCCGACCTCGTCCACACGATTGGATAATCGCTTCGGCACGTTTACCCAGTGCGTCAAGGCCGAGGCTGGCCATACGCCAAAAGGGGATCTCGCTCTGCGCTGTGCGTGCGAGGTAGGCCATCATGGTGGTGTGTAATGAAGCCAACACCAGTCCGCCTGGCCGCAGAGCGCGAGCCAAGGGATGTTCACTACAGGTCTTGATGAGATCGGCACGCCCGACGATGAAACCTGATTGTGGGCCACCCAACAATTTGTCCCCGCTAAATGTCACGAGGTCAGCCCCCGCCGCCAATGTTTGTTTCGCTGCGGGCTCACCGTTCAACCAAGCTGGTGGACCATCGCTCAGCCACGGACAGGCAGCATCTAACAAACCAGAACCAATCTCAGCCACGACTGGTACACCCAAGGTTGCTAGTTGATGGACGGGAGTCTCTTCGACAAATCCTTCGACACGGTAATTGGAAGGATGCACTTTAAGAATCAGGGCAACATCGTTACTCTTGCGCTCAATGGCTTTACGATAATCACCGAGACGAGTGCGATTAGTGGTTCCGACATCAACAAGACGGGCGCCTGATTGCTCCAGCACTTCGGGCACTCGAAAGCCACCACCAATTTCTACGCTCTCACCGCGACTAACAACAACATCACGATCATGCGCCAATGCAGCCAAGACAAGCATCACTGCGGCTGCATTGTTGTTGACCACAAGGGCGGCTTGAGCGTCACAGGCGCGCGCAATGAGTTGACCGATTCCGCTTTGCCGACTTCCGCGTTGTCCAGTGGAAAGATCAAACTCCAAATTTTGTGCTCGTGCAGTTTGTGTGTGGGCCACGGGAGAGCGGCCGAGATTCGTGTGGGCGATGACACCAGTGCCGTTGATGACTGGTGCCAATAGGCACTGGGCAATTCCGCGGGCAATATCCTCGGCACGTTCTGGATTTCCCTCGGCTATTGCCTGACGCGCGGCGTCAACTAGGAGCGGATGGGGTAGACCGACATGTTCAATTGATCGGGCCAGCGAATCGACGCTAGGTGGATGCTTACTCATCGTCTGTGACGCTACCTTTCGCAGACCCCAGTGGACTGAGTGGGCGATAAATCGTTGGCTAAGATTGCAGAGTGATTTTGTTCTTGCTCTTCATCGTCGGCCCATTATGCGAGTTGTACACAATTGTCAAAATGAGCGCCGCTATCGGCTTTTTCAACACTTTGGGAGTGATGATCGTTATCGGAGCCATCGGTAGTTGGCTCGTCAAGCGCGAGGGTATGCGGGTCTGGCAAAAGTTCAACGTCGCAGTTGGTCAAGGAAAAGTTCCGACAAAGGAAATCATTGACGGAGTTTTGATTTTGGGCGCTGGGGCTTTGTTGCTGACTCCTGGCTTTTTGTCGGACATCTTTGGCCTGTTGATGCTATTCCCACCCACGCGGGTGATCTTTCGCGGATTCCTTTTGCGTCGGGCTGGCAAGAAGGGTCGATTTGCATCTCAGATGTTCCACGAATCAAGCAATGGCCCTCGGGGTTCGGGAGATTTCATTGACGGTGATGCCACGGAAATTCAAGGTGAACTGGACTAATCGCCACATTCATCTTGCTGTGCTTCTTTGAGAAGAATTTTGCGAGCCTTAGTGATCACGCGCTCGCGTCGGTTGCGTACAGTACGCGGCGCAATATTGAGTACGGGCGCGATTTCAACTGAATTGAAATTCAAACTGATCGCCCGCAACATGTGAATCTCGCGTGGGAGTAAACCCGCCGAGGCGAGTTCATGAAGCAATATTTCAATACCTGCACTCTCACTCACAGGATCACTTTCCATATCGCCTTGTCGAAAGAGTCCAAACTCGAGGCCCAACATGGCGCTTGGGGGGCGATTATCTTCTGAGCGGTGCATCTTGAGGCGGGAATCACGTACGAAGGCTTGATACTCAATGTCCATCAACAGATTGGCGGCCACGCGATGTGGGCGCCGCTCAATCGGGAAACAGCGAATCGTCACCCAGGCTGCAGAAACAATGCTGTCAAAGGCCCCCACCCGACCAGTGGGAATGGTTGGCGATCGCCGTACTGCTGTAGCGATTAAACCGGGAAGAATTCGTTGAAACACGATTCTCGTGGCTAAGTCATCGGTCTGAGCAACAACCACAAGACGTGACAAGTAGTCATCAAAATGTTGATCATCTCCAGTTCTGTCAAAACCACAGCGTGTCAAAATTTCGTTGAGATGTGTTACCTCGGGGCCTTCAAGATTCCAGGCATTTGCCCGACGGATATTGTGTGTTTGACGAGCCATACGTTGCCATTCGGTGGCGAGTCGCGTGGCCATAGCCAAACGACCACTGCCAGCGCTATGTGTGTGTGCTGTGTGGTGATGAGTCATGGTGGCTAGGAGACAATGTCTCCTTCACCGCTGACCTCACCTGCGGTTGTTGGGTAACCCGCAGTGAGAGTTGCGGTGAGAGCCAGGAGTCAGATCGCTGACATGGAATCTCATGAACTAGTAGTGATGAGCGGTCCCGATAGCGGGGCAGTTCATGGTCTGCGTATCGGTCGTCAATCGCTGGGTCGATCCCAAGCAGCAGGGATATGCATCGACGATCCAATGATCGAGGCTCACCATGCGATTATCAGTTGGGACCCACCTGAACTTCAGGTCAGTCGTCTTGCTGGAGATGTGCAGGCCTGGGATAAAAGTTTGCGTGTCGGAAACTCGTTCTGCGAAATTCGTTTGACAGTTCCTATCGTTGAGGGTCCGCCACGTATTTTTCATCGTCCGCCGCCCATCGCTGAAGCAGAGGTTCCTCCGCCTCATCTTGGGATTGCGCCAACTGCGCCATCCCCCGTGAGGACGCCACCACTGAGCGCGGTGATGACGGGTTTGGTGATTGGCATTTTGTTAGCTGTTCTCACCAAACAAATGTTGTTTGGATTATTCGCGGTCGTGACCGCCGTCGTGGCGGTGTTGAGCTGGGTCTTTAGCCTTGGCGTCCACCACCGTGCCATGAAGCGTTGGCAAAAAGAGACAGATGATCTTCAGCAACGCTTCAACGAAGAGTGTCGCGAGTTTTTGTACCTGGGAGTGCTCCGTCAGCAACGTCGACATCGTCTTGTGGGGGACTTGCTGAGTGTCGCGCACACTGGATCTGCACAATTGTGGGAATATAAAAAAATTGATGAGGTGTGCATTGGCCGCGGTTCACGCACGGTGCGCGTGACAACAGATGCAATTCCGGTTGAGATCCACGATGTACCGATCACCGCATCCTTATGTGCTGGCGAGATTGTCGGAATATTCGGTGCTGCTGCGCAGCGTCTAGCAGTGGCGATCATCATTCGGCTAGCCGTTGAGGTGGGTCCATCGGACTGGGAACTTATTCCTGTTGAACCGCTGAGCGACGAGTGGCCAATGATCTCCCCTTTGGCGCATGTGCGAAAGACGCCGTTAGATAAACATGATCTAGATCATGTGAGTGCGGCCAGCAAACATCGCATTCTGTTAGTCACTAACGCCGCAGTCATCGCCAGTCGCACGTGCATCGCACGCAGAATCTTGGCATTGGGTGGGACATCAATGTTAGTTATTGCGAGTGATCGCTCTGGTTTACCGAACATATGCACGCAAATCATTGATGCCGATGTGCCAAATCTCGATGGTATGACAGCGCGAGGAGTGGCCAATGTCTCGCAAGTGCTGGGAAGTTGGATTGACCCTGATTGTGATGGGAGCATGCTGCCTGAAAAAATAGACTTCGAAACTTTGCTATGCGACGGTCAGGTGACAGCAACCGCCATTGGTCGGCGTTGGAGGGATTGCGAAGGCCGCTCAATGATCGCTGTGATGGGGGCATCATCGGATGGAACGGTTGCCATTGATTTTGATAGTGATGGACCACATGCTGTCGTGGTGGGCACAACGGGATCGGGGAAGAGCGAGTTCTTACGGACCTTAATTCTTGCCTTGGCGGTGAGATCTTCACCATCTGAGTTGAATTTTGTTCTCATTGACTACAAGGGTGGAGCGGCCTTTGATGCTTGCACACACTTACCGCATGTTGTGGGGGTCATCACCGATCTTGACATTGGTTTGGCTGAGCGAGTGTTAACAAGTCTGGAAGCTGAACTTCGTTACCGCGAGCGAGAGTTGAGGGACTGCGATAGGACGCTGCCGCGTTTGGTTGTAGTCGTTGACGAATTAGCAGCGCTTGCAGTTGATGTACCCGAGTTCATTGGATCCTTAGTGTCTATTGCGCAACGGGGTCGCAGCCTTGGCGTTCATTTGATCGTGGCCACCCAGCGACCAGGAGCGGTGTTATCGGCTGACGTCTTGGCAAACGCGAATATTCGTGTGGCCATGCGCGTACAGTCAATTCACGACTCGCAGGAGATTCTTGGGTCGGGTGTCGCGGCGGGTTTTACGCGAGATGTTCCGGGTAGAGCGGCGATGCGCCTCGGTCCCAACGATTTGTATATTTTTCAGACAGCGATGATTGTGGGGAATATCGCCGACATTGTGGAAGTCATTGCCGAGGCGAGCGAATTAAATAAGAGTGAGAAACCCCGTCGTCCATGGCTTGACCCACTTCCAGTAGTTCTGAGGCGGGCAAACATTTGTGAGAGTGTCGGGGACCTGAATTTCTCTGGGTTGCACATTGGAATGCTTGATGATCCGAGTCGTCAACGCCAATTCAATTTAATTGTTGATCTCTGCCAGCATGTCTTGGTCACGGGGAATTCGCGGTGTGGTAAATCATCGCTCCTGCGACTGATACGCGAGGTCATTGGGACATCAGCAATGGTGTACTCAATCGCCAGTACAGGTAACTCAGATCACTCAAAAAATGAAATTGATTTGGCTGATCGTGAATTGGTGCAGCGATTACTTGATCTCTGCCTCAGCAGGATTGTTGATGGTGAGAGCCACCAGCTGTCGTCTACTCGAATAGTTTTATTGATTGACGACATCGATGTCTGGAGAAATCACTTTTTGGAAGACCGTTGTGGCTTGTCGTTGTGGGCGTTGATGCAACGAGTCATCATTGAAGGTCCCGCTCACGGCATTACTTGTGTTTTGACGATGGCGAGTGGGCAGTCATTGCCAGCAATTTTGAGGTCGCGAATTTGCCAAAAGTGGCAGCTTGATGGCCACCCTGGCGGGGTCATCGGTGAATACGAGGGTCGTTTGCTTCGTGGTCAGTTGTTTTTCCACACAGAAGTTGAAGAATCTGACCAAAACTCGCGATCGCAGAAATCAAGCCTTGTGAGACATCTTGGTTCTCGCATTGCAACTGCTGAACTTCGCCAGTGCGGGGCATGGGGAGTTTTCGCCAAGGACTTTGAAGAGGTGTGTCTGCGACCATTGGCTGATCTGGCGATGTGTGTGGTGGGTCATGTGGGTAGTGGTCGTACGACGGTTCTGGAATCAATCACGTGTGCCTGGCAGGCGCAACACGCAGATGGTCGGGTGTTGAGAGTGAGCGATTTTTCTGAGATGACAGTGCAGCAGGTGTGCGAGATGTCCAAGCCTGTGCTGGTTGTGGTCGATGATGTTGAATCGTTGAGTTCTTTGAACAATGAATGGATGCACCAGTTTCTCATGCATCAGCAGCCGAACAAAAATATGTCCCTGCTGATTGCTGTTCCCCCAGTATTTTTACGATCTCGGGGAGAGCATTGGGTGCAGCAAGTACGACGTTCTCGAACGGGCTTTCTCTTGGGTGAATGTGCTGAACACGATGCCGATTTGTTTGGTGTCTACTCCACGAGTCCCAGCGTTTATCAGCAAGGGATCGGGCGCGGTCTGTTGGTGCAAGACGGAGTCAGTCAAGGAATTGTGCAAGCAGCCTCTGCAGCAACGCCGCCATTGTCTATCGTTTGAAGATGCGCATCATTCTTCCCTCTGGCACGTCAGCAGAAATCCACCGTGTTGAGGGATCCTCGCGCGGTCTCGTGGTGTTCCCTGATATTTTTGGGTTGCGTCCTTTATTTGATGATTTAGTTCGTCAACTAGCCCAAGACTGGGGGATGACGACAATCGCCGTGGAACCTTTCCCTGGCCACGTTTTCGGATCCGATGCGAATGAACGTTTCGCGCAGGTCTCTAGTCTGAGCGATGTTGACAAGATGCGCGACCTGATGGAAGCCGCAGATGCCACGCAATGTTCCACTGTTGCGATGATTGGGTTTTGTATGGGCGGGATGTATTGCCACAAGGCAGTACAGACCCATCGCTTTAGCAAAATCGCCAGTTTCTACGGGATGATTCGCTTACCTGAAGCTTGGCGCAGTGCATGCCAAAGTGAACCCTTGGAGTGTCTCGTTGCAGGGGATGCGTCATCTGTCTTGGCGATCATTGGTGACAAAGACACGTGGACACCACCTGAAGATGTCCAGGCTTTGGTTGCATCTGGGGTACGTGTTCAGCGATACGCCGATGGCGAACACGGATTCGCTCACGATGTTGCACGACCCGCGCATCGTGTGGCTGATGCGGCAGACGCTTTCTTATCAGCGGGCATGTGGCTCCGCAGTTAAAACTCAGCGGGCACGAAGTTCAAGGCGATCGCGCAACAAAATTTTGTAGCGACGCTCATGTTGTTCAATCCAGCCGAGACGAATGAAACTGCTGATGGCTTTGTTGACTCTCTCACGAGAAGCCCCGACCATGCCTGCAAGTTCTTCTTGTGTGACTGGCAAAACAAATTCGTCGGCGCCGGCAGCTAGTTCAAGGAGACGCTTTGCAGTGCGTCCCGTGACGTCAAGAAATACTGAGTCTGCAAGAGCGCCGTCCATTACCCGCAGGCGCTCGGCCAACATTCGCACGACACCGCGCAAAACTTTAGGATTGTTATCAAGAAGTTCGCCCACTGGGTCATAAGGAATCTCAAGAACTTCGCTCGGCTCAATTGCTCGAGCCATGGCCGAGCGAGGACCGCCGTCGAGTAATCCCATCTCACCGAATAAGTCGCCAGATTCCATCAGAGCGATCATGCTCTCACGCTTGTCAAGTTCACT
>SYDZ01000251.1 GCA_005801025.1 Actinomycetota bacterium | reverse complement strand
TTATGGCTGATTGACTGGCGTGAAATCTCCAAAGCGCCGGGCATTCTCTGGAACGACAAGATTCACCCATCGGTACAGGGCAATGTCGTGTTGTTGCAAGAACTCGTCAAGGTTTTGGGTACCGCTCCGGGCACTGAATCTGGCGACTGTTTGAAATCTGAATTCACTGATGATGCGCCACTTGAGGATTTGCCACCCGTTGTCGGCCCTATTGACACTGTGCCTGTAGGTGAGATAACAGATTCGGTAATCCCTGAGGACTCGTCGCCGACGACTTCGACCGCTTCGAGCAGCATTCCCTGAACACAGAGAAATATTCGCTGGCAAACTATCTTTCGGATCTCTGTCACTATGGTTGTGCTGGGGCTTTTGAGGCAACACACTTGAGGGATGCTTGCAGTCCATGATCTTTCGGTAGAGATTGGTGGTCGTCTCGTTGTTGAAGCGGCGACCTTCACTGTCATGCCTAAAGACAAGGTTGGAGTGGTCGGTCGTAATGGGGCTGGGAAGACCACTTTGTTCAAGGTGCTCGGCGGCGAAGCCGAACCGATAGCTGGAAAAATCGTGCGTAAGGGGGGCTTCGGGTACCTTCCTCAAGACCCGCGCCTCGCCGGCATCTATGACGGTCGTACGGCGATTTCACACATTTTATCTGGTCGCAATGTTGACGATGATTTGATGCGACTCGAGAAGTTGCGCGTCACCATGGAGGAAGATTCCAGCGAGCGTCATGTGGCGCGGTATAGCCGCGCTGAAGAAGAGTTTTCACTGAAGGGTGGTTACGCCGCCGAAAGTCAGGCGCGCAGCATTGCTGCGGGTCTTGGGATGGCCGGATCTCGTCTAGATCTCGGCGTCGGTGTGTTATCGGGTGGAGAGCGACGTCGAGTTGAGTTGTCGCGCATTTTGTTTGCTGGAAGTGATGTGTTGTTACTGGATGAACCGACGAATCACCTAGACATTGATGCCAAGAACTGGTTATTGGGTTTCTTGCGTCAGTATCGCGGCGCACTTGTCGTGATTAGTCACGACCTTGAACTGCTCGATGAAGCCATCACACGTGTTTTGCATCTTGATCGCGATGCTGAAGATGCAACGGGGCATATCATTGAGTACAAAGGGACATACAGTCAATATCGTCGTTCGCGCGCTGAAGATGAAGAGCGAATGATTAAAAAAGCGGCCTTGCAAACCAAAGAGATCAACCGTTTGCAAACTGTTGTCGATCGCTTTGGCGCTAAGGCCACAAAGGCAGCGATGGCCCATAGTATTGAAAAACGCATTGATCGCTTGCAGGGTGAAAAGGTTGTGGCACCTACGAGTGGTCGCGTGTTGCAGGTGAAATTTCCCGATCCTCCTTCGTGCGGTGTCACTGTCATCAACACTGAACACTTGTGCAAGGGATACGGTGGACCTCCAGTATTTGAAGATGTCACATTTGATCTCGGCCGTGGCGAACGTTTGTTAGTCCTCGGACTGAACGGTGCGGGTAAGACCAGTCTGTTGCGAATTCTTGCTGGCGAGACACAGGCCGATATCGGTAATTTTTCATTCGGTCATCAGGTGCAGTGTGGCTACTACGCGCAAGAACATGACAACCTCAATACTGATGCCACTTTGCTCGAGAATATTCGTCGCGAAGTACCCAATGGTGTGGCTCTCACGGAAACTCAATTGCGCGGTCTGCTTGGCATGTTCGGTTTATCGGGAGAGAAGGTCAATCAGAGGTCGGGGACTTTGTCGGGTGGGGAAAAAACCAAGCTTGCCTTAGCAATGTTGATGGTTGGTCGCAACAATCTCTTGTTACTAGACGAGCCGACCAACAACCTTGATCCACCCAGCCGCGAAGCCGTGGCGCAGGCCTTATCTGGTTGGAAGGGTGCGATTATTTTCGTGAGTCACGACACCGAATTCGTTGAGCATCTTACGCCAACAAAAGTTCTCCTGATGCCTGATGGGCAAGTGGACTACTTCAGTCGTGATTGGCTGGAATTAGTGAGTTTGGCTTAAACCTCAGTTACCTTTGAGGAACCTATTGGCGTTATGGTCTAACCATGCGCATAGGAATCTTTGGTGGAACAGTCAATGACGGAACGATTGACCAGATGGTGGCTGAGGCTCGCCAGACGGAAGCTGATGGGTTTGCTAGTTATTGGGCCCCACAAATTTTCGGACATGACGCTCTCACGGCATTGGCAATTATCGGTCGTGAAGTTCCGCGTATTGAACTTGGCACCAGCGTCGTTCCCACATACCCCCGTCACCCAATGATGATGGCCCAACAAGCCCTCACGGTCAATGCCGCTGCGAGTGGTCGTTTGTGTCTCGGTATCGGATTAAGTCACCAGATGGTTGTTGAGGGAATGTGGGGAATGAGTTTTGATAAGCCCGTGCGCCATATGCGGGAATATCTTGAAGTGATGATGCCATTTTTAGAAGGCAAAGCTGTATCTCATGCTGGTGAGGAGTTTCGCGTCAATGGTGGAGTCAATGTGCCTGGAGGAACTCGTCCGAATGTTGTCGTCGCTGCGCTTGGAGAACAAATGCTGAAAGTGACAGCAGCCCTTGCCGACGGAACTTTGACATGGTGCACTGGTCCCCAAACGTTGCAGAATCACACCATTCCTGTCCTGCGAGCCGCAGCTGAAAAAGCTGGACGTGACTCTGCTCGAGTGATCGCTGCTCTGCCTGTATGTGTGACGAAGGATCGCGAGGCAGCGCTTGCTCGGGCCGCACAAGTATTTGTTATCTATGGGCATTTGCCGAGTTACCGCGCCATGCTTGACAAAGAAGGTGCCGCTGGGCCGGCCGACATAGCGATTATTGGTAACGCATCAGAAGTTGCCGAACGAATTGCGGCTTTGGCTGATATTGGAGTGACTGATTTTGCTGCCGTTGAGTTTGGCGGCAATCCAGATGAAGTCGCCGAGACGCGCAGTGTTGTGAAATCGCTTGTGAAGTGAATGATCGGGGAAGTCAATGGGGGTAGGTCTTAACGTTACAAAGGCTGATGGCATTGCGCGGATCGTGCTCAATAGCCCACCGATCAACCTATTCACTTTTGATTTCTTTTTCGAGACAGCGCAGGTCATTGGTGATCTTGCAGTTGATGATGATGTACGAGTTGTTTTGCTGTCATCGTCTAACCCAGATTTCTTTATTGCGCATTTTGATGTTGCGGCAATTTTGACTTTCCCGACGAATAGCCCGCCAGCGACTGAACTGAATCCGTATCACGTGATGTGTGAGACATTACGCACTATGCCTAAGGCCACAATCGCCGTGATCGAGGGACGAGTTGGCGGTGGGGGAAGTGAGTTGGCGCTGAGTTGCGATATGCGATTCGCAGCGTTGCCGTCTGCTGATCATCCAGGCGCAGTTTTTAGTCAACCCGAGGTCGCTCTTGGAATTATTCCTGGTGGTAGTGGTACACAACGTTTGTCTCGTTTGATGGGACGCAGTCGCGCCCTTGAGGTCGTACTCGGGTGTGATGACTTTGACGCTCTTGAAGCCGAGCGGTATGGCTGGGTGAATCGATCTATGCCGACTGATGAGTTGTGGCCGTTTGTGGAACGCCTTGCCAAACGCATCGCTTCATTTCCCGCGCACGCGATTGCGGCTGGCAAGCAGTCGGTGATTCTCGCCGAAAAAGAAGTCCCACAAGATTTGTTAGCCGAGGGGAATGCATTCAGCGCAACCCTGGGTGGTCCAGGGGCGCGTGAGGCAATGGAGAAATTCTTGCGCGACGGTGGTCAAACTCGCGATGTCGAACTGAATCTCGGCTCTTTATTTGATTAGTTAGTGAAGACTCACCGGTGTTCCACCGAATGGTTTGTTGACCAAATCAAAGAAATCGTTACCTTTGTCGTCGACGACAATAAATGCTGGGAAGTTCTGCACATCAATCTTCCAGACGGCTTCCATCCCCAATTCGCCATATTCCAAAACCTCGACCTTGGTTATGCAGTCTTGAGCCAAGCGTGCCGCGGGTCCACCGATTGAACCCAAATAAAAACCGCCATATTTGTGGCAGGCTTCAGTCACGGCCCGAGAACGATTGCCCTTGGCTAACATCACGAAACTTCCACCATTGGCTTGGAAGTCCTCGACGTAACTGTCCATGCGGCCAGCCGTTGTGGGACCGAATGACCCACTTGCCATACCCTCAGGCGTCTTGGCAGGTCCGGCGTAATAGACAGCCATATCTTTCATGTACTCAGGTAGACCGAGGCCTGCATCAAGGCGCTCTTTTAATTTTGCATGGGCAATGTCGCGAGCCACGACGAGTGAACCCGTCAGCATCACACGTGTCTTGACTGGGTACTTGCTGAGTTCGGAACGGATGTCACTCATTGAGCGATTGAGGTCAATGTGCACGACAGGGGTGTCCGGTAAATCTTCCTGAGTGATCTCTGGGAGAAAACGTGCTGGATCCATTTCTAATTGTTCCAAGAAGATCCCATCTTTGGTGATCTTGCCAAGCATTTGTCGGTCAGCAGAACATGACACGGCCATGGCGACTGGACAAGAAGCACCGTGGCGTGGAAGGCGAATGACGCGTACATCATGGCAGAAGTATTTGCCGCCGAATTGTGCGCCGATACCAGTCTCTTGAGACAACTTCAAGATGCGTTGTTCCATATCGAGATCGCGAAAGCCATGGCCCAATGTGCTGCCTTGTGTTGGCAACGAATCGAGATAGCGCGCACTTGCGAGTTTGGCGGTCTCGACAGCCTGTTCGGCTGACGTGCCACCAATGACTACTGCTAAGTGGTACGGCGGGCATGCTGCCGTACCAAGGGACTTCATTTTTTCAAATAGCCAAGGGAAAAGCGCCTTGTCATTCAAGAGGGCTTTAGTTTCTTGAAAGAGATAACTCTTATTGGCGCTGCCTCCACCTTTGGCCATAAACAGAAACTTGTAGGCGTCGCCATCAACAGCAGAAATTTTGATTTCAGCTGGCAAGTTGTTACCAGTGTTCACCTCGTCGTACATCGTCAAAGGGGCCATCTGGCTATAACGAAGATTGCTCGTGAGGTAGGTGTTGTAGACCCCGCGGGCGATGGCCACCTCATCGCCACCACCGGTAAAAACGAACTGGCCTTTCTTCCCTTTGATAATTGCTGTGCCAGTGTCTTGGCACATCGGTAGGACACCTCCGGCAGCAATGGCAGAGTTTTTCAGGAGGTCCAAGGCGACAAAGCGATCATTGTCGCTGGCCTCAGGATCGTCAAGAATGTTTCGCAGTTGTTGCAGGTGACTTGTGCGCAAGAAGTGCGCAATTTCGCGCATGGCCTCTTGGGTGATTCGCGTGATGGCTTCTGGCGAAACTTTTAAGAAAGTTCCTTGAGGTGTTTCAAAAGTACTCACACCTTGCGTTGTCACAAGACGGTACTCAACCTCGTCTTTGCCTAGCGGAAGGATTTCTGTGAACTCAAACTCGGACATACCTTCACGCTACGCCTATGGAGTCAGCCATACCTAGCCTTTGAGCATGGATTTATAAAGCGGTCTGGAAGAAAAGCAGACTTGCCGACATCGTGCAGATCACCAAGATGAGTGGACGCATAATGTGTGCAGGGAGACGGTCTCCGAGAAGACTCGATACTGGCAGACCGCCTAAGACACCCGGCAAAATGACGAGTGTCAGGGCTAATTCGTGTCGCCCGATTTCGCCAGAGAGCAGAAATCCAACAACCGTGATGACAACGCCGATGCTGAAGAAAGCCGCCAAGGTGGCGCGAATCGTGCGCGGTTCTCCGTCTTGGTACACCAGAGCCATCGGTGGACCACCGATCGACGTCACCGTGCCCATAAATCCGCTTGCGAGTCCAGCACTGCTGAGTGTGATGGGAGTGGTCTTGATGACCTGACCACGGCGCGCCGTGATCACGGAAATAATCACGGCGATGGCCACCGATGAGGCAACGGCATATGAAAGGGCATCTTGATGCATCGCTCGTAAGGCCACGATGCCGATGAAGACTCCAGGAAAGCGCCCGAGAAGCGCCCACTTGAAGCCACTGGTATCTATGTAGTGGCGATCGCGCAGTGCCACGCCGAAGGTAAGCGGCATGACAGCCAACATCATTGCCACAGGAACAAAGGATTGATCGATCATCGCA
>SYDZ01000250.1 GCA_005801025.1 Actinomycetota bacterium | reverse complement strand
CATAAGGATTGCTGGAGAGGTGCTGCGCGTAGCCACCATTTTCTCCCCGATCCCACAGCAGTTGAATTAACGCAAGACCCATGAGGCGGTCTTCAGTTTTCGTGTATGCCGCCTCGTATGTGACCTGGAATTGTGGCCAATCGCTTGAACGGGGCAGTAGCAATGAATAGTTCATTCCGGGCACACCAAGCACGGCGCGCTTCCATTCGGTCGATATCGCTGATGCGGCACCTCCGAGAATGCCACCTTGGCTGTTACCAACAAAAACCGTGGAATCTTGGGCGATGATCGGTGAGCCATCAGCATTTTGAAAGGCAGGATCGGTCACAAAACCATCGGCACTATTGGTCAGCCGCCCAAGTAATTGAAAAGCAATGAGACCCTGCAGCATTCGATCTGCCTGTTCATTGAAACGACTGAGATCAGCCAAAATCTCTGCGACAGTGACAATATCTTCACTTGCCATACCCAACCAATCAACTGCGCATGCTGTGATCAGACCCTGCCCCGCGAACGTACCGAAGAAATCCACTTGACCACGATCACCCAAGAGTCCATGACCGTACAACATGGCGGGCACGGGAGCAGTGACCTGATCGGGAACGACGCATCGAAAGGCAGCAGGATACTTGGGGAACTCCTCGTTGATCATCGGATTTCCGAGATCATCAAATAAAAGATGACCGCCAGGTGAACCGTCATTAGACAAAAAGTTCGGAATATCAAAAGTTCCTTCAACGGTCCGCACAGCACCGGGCGTCACAGAATCAACCTTGAAGGATGGAGCACCATCGCCGATTTGTTCATAGGCAATAGCGCGTTGGTATAAAAGACGACCCGCTAAAGATTGTTCACTGGCGATTGTGAAGGACCATTGCGACATTGGCAGAGTGACAGGACTACCCGAACTATCCACGAGTGTTCCAAGAGTCACCTCATAGGTATGGCCCTCTAGGAAGGCTGTGGCTGGACGCAAAGTGACGAGACCTGATTGGATATCGCGCTCGCCCCAAAAGGGCCATCTCTCATTTGTTTGCGTATCCTTAATTTGGATCGGGTTTGAGTCCTCTAGCGAGCGCCCGATATCCGTGGAATCTGGAACTCCGCTACCTAGTAGATCCACCTCGGGCGCCTCAAACACGATAAATGAATGTGGTGAAAAGCCATCGGCACGATTTTGGTCTGTGACATCTATCGCGGTGCCGTCAACATTCGTCGGCACCGCGTCCGATGGAATTGACAGACGTAATCCTGTCACCGTGGTGGAGTCCGCCACAGTCAGTCGATTACTCGGCCACGGCAGCAGGCAGGCTAGGACACCTGGTTCGGTGCAGGTGGGCGGGTCTTGCGTGGGGACGGAGGTCGAGTCTTGCGGAGCGGCCGTGGAGACAACGGATTGAGAGCTCTCCCCAGTGCCACAACTGGACATCAATACAGCCAGGGTGATCCCGAACGGCAAGACGTATTTGAACGCTTTCGGGAAGGATCGTCGAGCATTTACTGGGTTATCGCGCAAACTCATCATCTATGTTCTCACATTCATGCACGACATCGTGGCAATCGGTTAGGATCGTACGCATGTTCGTATCCACAACGGTCTCTGAGCGGTCAAGTGAGGTCCAACGGGTCCTCGGTATTGACCCAGGTCTGACCCGTTGTGGTTATGCAGTGATTGATTCCTCGGGTCCTCAATCGTTGCATTGCGTCTCCATGGGGGTACTGCGAACTCCTGCGACGTCGCCTCTCCCTGAGCGCCTCGCGAGTTTGCATGCCGATTTGTCCTTACTTCTCAGTGAGTTTCGCCCACAGACCGTGGTCGTTGAGCAACTTTTCTTTCAAGTGAATGTTCGCACCGCCATGAGCGTCGGGCAAGCCAGTGGTCTGACCCTCGCTTTAGCCTCACTCGCGGGCTGCGACGTTGTGCAATACACCCCCAACCAAGTCAAGCAAACTGTCACAGGTTGGGGAGGGGCAGACAAAATTCAGGTTCAAAAAATGGTTCAGATGCGTTTGGGGCTGACATCCTTGCCACAGCCGGCAGACGCAGCTGACGCGGCTGCTCTAGCTCTTTGCCACTTGGCGGTGACGCCTATGCACCAAAAGCTCATTGCTGCGGGTGCGGAGACTATTCATGGTCGGGTGCGAAGCAGGAAGACCGCGTGAGATGATCGGCTCTTTGCGCGGTTCGGTTTTAGAACGTCACCCCGAGGGGTCGGTATTAATTGAGGTAGCCGGAGTGGGCTACTCGGTGATCGTGATTCCTCGCACGTTGGCAGAACTCGAACCAACGTCACCAGTGTTTTTATTTATTTATCATCACATTCGCGAGGATTCCCAAACTCTCTTTGGTTTTCTCACGCGGGATGAAAAATCGACTTTCCAAATTCTTATTGGAACTCATGGTGTTGGCCCATCTCTCGCAATGGCAATTCTTGGAACTCTGGCACCAAGCGCTCTTTTTGAGGTCGTAGCAAGCGGAGATCTTGCGGCACTCACTCTTGTGCCCGGTGTCGGAAAAAAAACTGCTGAACGTTTGCTGATTGAACTAAAGAATCGTTTATCACTGCCTCTCTCACATGATATTGCAACTGGTCACTCAGGTCGTTCGTCAGTTGTCTCTGATGTCCGCGAGGCGTTACTTGGGCTGGGTTATACCGAAAGCGAGATTCGTGAAGTTTTGCGCGAACTGCCTTCACAAGAAGTTGCCGAAACCCTTCTGCGCGATGCTTTACAAATGTTAGGAGTTCGTCGTGCGGGATGAGTTCGTCGATCCTCAGGTCAGTGATGTTGTTGAAGAGTCCGATGAGTTTGGATTGCGCCCAAAACATCTTGAGGAATTTATTGGACAACGGGAACTCAAAGAAAAACTCAATATCGTTCTTGAAGCAGCCCGCAAACGTGGTGAGGCCGCCGATCATCTTCTCTTCGCAGGTCCTCCCGGACTTGGCAAGACAACCTTGTCGGGAATCATCGCTGCTGAAATGGGAGTTCGCCTACACATCACATCTGGTCCCGCTTTGGAAAGGGCTGGGGACCTGGCTGCGATATTGACCAAACTTGAGCCCTCAGACGTTTTATTCATTGACGAAATTCACCGCTTGAGTCGTGTCGTGGAAGAAATCCTTTATCCTGCGATGGAGGATTTTAAACTTGACATCGTTGTCGGCAAAGGGCCCGCGGCGTCGAGTATTCGTTTGGCACTTCCGAAATTTACATTGGTCGGTGCTACGACGCGAACTGGAATGATCACCGGACCACTGCGTGATCGTTTCGGTCTCGT
>SYDZ01000249.1 GCA_005801025.1 Actinomycetota bacterium | reverse complement strand
GGCGCATTTATTTTGACCCGCGTGTCACATGTCGTATTGCGTCGGGTCGTGCGCTCAATCGCGCGGCGGAGTATCTCTCGCCCCTCGCAATGGTGGCGTACTCGCGCGCGGTATCAAGATTTGGAACAAGGAGAGGTCGGCGAAAATCGTCGACGCCAACGTGTTGACGCCGCATCACGGATGTTGCACCATCTTTTGGCGGTGATGATTTGGATTGGTGTGTTGATCGCCATTTTCCACATCTTGGAACTCAACGGTCCACTAGTTTTGTCAAGCGCCGGTTTTCTAGGTGCGGGTGTTGCTTATGGGGCAGCACAAAAAGTCAATGATTATCTCACCGGATTATCTGTCCTACTTGAAGACCGTTATGGCGTTGGTGACGAAGTTGAGATCACCGGGATTTTCCCCAATAGTCTGAGAGCCACAGTTGAGCATATTGGGTTGGTGTCTACTCGTCTGCGAGATGGCTACAGCACGGTGCACCTTGCACATATTGCTCTGATTTCAGTTCGCAACCTCAGCCAAGAGCCTATTGCGACAAAGATTTCGATTCAGGTGCCGTTTGATGCCGAGCGTAGTGAGGCTGCGACAATGGCTGCTGAAACAATCCGAGAATTAGCAGGTGGCAGCAATCTCACAGAAGTGCTCCTTGTTGATGACATCACTTTGGCGACACCGATCGCTGGTGTGGATCAGATTGATTTGAATATTCGCACCGCGCGGCCATTAACAGCACATGAACGCGAAACTCTCGTGAGACGAACAGAAGAACGGCTTTCCGCACAAGACTCTTAACCACTAAGATTGGATTGTCAATCAAAAGAGCGCCATTTCAGGGGGAAAAAATGACACACTATGAACCAACTTTTGCGTCGCTGTCGCAACACGAAGTACCACTGTGGTTTCAAGATGCCAAGTTCGGCATTTTCTCGCACTGGACGGTCGGTTCGGTCCCCGCTTTTGCGCCCGTCGGCAAAGATCCTTTTACACTGGCTCGCGAAGAAGGTGAAGAGAAAGCATTTACTCACACACCGTACGCGGAGTGGTACTGGAACTCGATCAGTATTCCAGGTTCGCCCGCAGCAGAGCATCATGCCAAGGTGTGGGGAAATTGTGAGTACGAAACTTTCGTGAATATTTTTCTTGAGGCGGCTAAGGGTTGGGATGCCTCTCGTTGGGAACAGATTCTCGCAGCATCGGGTGCCAAATATTGTGTGATGGTGACTAAGCATCACGATGGTGTGCTGATGTGGCCATCAGAAACGCCCAACCCAGTACATGGCGAGAAGTGGTCTTCACAGCGCGATCTAGTGCAGGAATGCGCCGACGCGGCACGCAATGCGGGCTTGCGTTTTGGTGTGTATTACTCCGGTGGTATTGACTGGACCTTTCAGGGATTAGGCATCAAGAGTTGGGGGACATTATTTGGTGCGATTCCGCAAGATGACACGTATCACGCCTACGCCGATGCTCATTGGCATGAACTGATTCGTAAATATCAACCTGATGTTTTGTGGAATGACATTGGATATCCGCGTTTCGGCGAGGGCGCGGCACAGTTGATGGCCGATTTCTATAACGGCAACCCTGAGGGCGTCGTCAATGATCGTTTTGACTTCATTGGTGTGATGCAAGGGACGAGTCATGCCGACTTTGCGACCCCAGAATATTCAACTGAATCCGTGGGACCAAAAAAGATGTTTGAGGTCACGCGTGGTATTGGCACCAGTTTTGGTTATATCCAGGAAGAAGGCGAACATTCCTATATGCCGATCGCCGAGTTGATCACGATGTTCGTGAACATCGTGGCCGACGGCGGGAACCTTTTGCTGAATTATGGGGCAATGCCGGGCGGAGAAATACCTTGGGCTCAGCAGATGCGTCTTTTGGCGATGGGCCAATGGTTATCAATCAATGGCGATGCCATCTATGGAAGTCGCCCTCACGAAGTTTCAAAACTTTCCACGAGAGAGGGTCAAGTGGTGCGTCTGACGAAAGGCGCAGATGGAGCAATCTACGCAATGGTGTGCGGCCGATCTTCGACCGCCAATTTGGTCATTGATGGATTACCCGCAGGTGCTGTGCACTTACTGGGTTATAAGAATCAGTTGAAGCGCGATGGCGACACAGTTGTGTTACCTGTGCGCCCAGATGACACTCCCGTATACACGTTACGAATCGGCTGAAATAAAGCCGATTTAACGGCCTGCTTTGACTTCTAGCCAGTCGCCTGTCCGCAGAGCAACCAACTGCGTATTACTTGCAGTGAGCCTACGTTGAACTGCAGCGTTGCTACCAGTCACGTAATACGCCATCTTTTGCCAGAGCCTCATATCTCGGCGCGGGTTAGTTGAAGTAGGAACCAAAGTATGGGCTTGTGCAGTCCGTGCTGCCTGTGCTGTCTTACGCGACCCAGCAGTCACTGGCATGACGACTGCCAGAACAGACTGAGTGGGAAAGACGACCACATCAACTTGCTTCAAGATCTGCGCCGTCGCTGTCGTCGGCTGATGTGGTTCAATCCATAAGCGCCCGCAAGATATGTGATCGGCATCAAAAGCTTCAAGTAGAAAGCCAACCGCAATCAAACCGAGTGGAAGACCAGTCTTGGTGACCGTGATCGAGATG
>SYDZ01000248.1 GCA_005801025.1 Actinomycetota bacterium | reverse complement strand
GGATGCGCTTCAAGATGGCGTGATTGCGCGCAGCATGGATCCGTGGAGTGCTGCCGATGAGATGTTGAAGGTTGTCGGCGCCTAACTCAAGGTTGTGGCGGTACGGTGGACGCGATGGAAGATCTCGTATTACTTGAGCGGCGTTCCGATGGTGTTGCCATCGTGACCTTAAATAATCCCAAGGTCAATGCTCTGAGCCAGGCTGTCCTTGCTCGCTTGCGCGAAATTGCTCTTGACTTGACGGCGAATCCACCCGGCGCCGTGGTGATTACTGGTGGCGAACGTATTTTCGCCGCTGGAGCCGATATCAGCGAATTTGCTGGGGTCAATAAAGCCGATCAAATTGGACTTGGTTTTCATAGCGCGCTTGATGCTGTGGCTGCGATTCCCCGTTTCGTCATTGCTGCAGTGAGCGGATATGCCCTCGGTGGGGGATGCGAACTCTCACTGGCTTGCGACTATCGCATTGCTGGAGAAAAAGCAGTCTTTGGTCAACCGGAAGTTCTTCTCGGAATCATCCCAGGTGGTGGTGGGACTCAACGTTTGCCGCGTCTCGTGGGTTCAAGCCGTGCCAAAGAAATTGTGATCACTGGTCGTCAGGTGAAGTCCGACGAAGCCCTACGAATTGGACTTGTTGACGAAGTGGTACCCAACGAGCAACTTCATGAGCGCGCTTTGAGTCTGGCCAGCGAAGTTGCCAAAGGTGCGCTTCACGCCCACGCGCTGATGAAGCGCGCCATTGATGAGGGTCTCTCATCCACTCTTGCCGACGGTCTACTTCTCGAGCGTCGTTTATTTACTCAGGTTTTTCACACTGATGACAGCCAGGTCGGTGTCCAAAGTTTTCTTGAGCATGGTCCAGGAAAAGCAAACTTCAGTGGTCAATAATGACGCTCACTTTCGAACTCGCCTAGCCTCAACTCCGTGGCTGAGATGACTCCGTGGTGGCGTGACCCGACATTGCGTCCCGCCATCGTGGCCTGCCTGACACTCAGCGCGGCTGTTGGTGTCTTTGGCGTTTCCTTCGGCGTTGGTTCGGTTGCTGCAGGTTTGACAGTTCTGCAAACATGCGCGCTGTCGTTGCTTGTCTTTACGGGTGCCTCACAATTTTCGGCGGTGAGTGTGATCGGCGCTGGCGGATCTATCGGCTCGGCGCTCGGCGGAGCACTACTTCTTGCTGCGCGTAATGGTGTGTATGGTTTGGCAATGTCGCGCCGACTTGATGGCAGCCTTGGACGTAAATTTCTCGCCGCCCAATTGACGATTGATGAGACAACAGCAATGGCCGTCGCTCAGCCAACACGACGCGCCCAACAAGTTGCATTCTGGGTTACTGGTGTGGCGCTGTACGCATGTTGGAATCTTGGCACCTTGATTGGGGCGTTGGCAGGAAGCGCTATTGATCCAAAAACATTTGGTCTTGATGTGGCTTTCCCTGCAGGCTTCGTGGCGATGGTGTGGCCATTGTTCAGCGATCAACGCGCTCGCCTAGCAGCCTTGATCGGTGGAGCGGTGTGTTTGTTGACGGTTCCCTTCACGCCCATTGGTGTGCCGATTCTGTTGTCAGTCTTGGGCGTTCTCGTGGGCCTTCAGCGACCAGCGAATGCGCCGAATAGCGAGGCCACCCAATGACGTGGACGCTGATCATTCTGTTGGCCGTAGGTGCCTACCTCTTCAAGGTCACGGGATTGATCATTCTCGGTGGGCGTTCCCTGCCCCCAGTTTTTGAACGTTGTCTCGGGTTGATTCCGGCGGCGATTATCACTGCTTTGGTGATGAAGGACACTTTCACTGTGGGCCAACATCTCACCCTTGACGCTCGCGCACTCGGCATTGCAGTTGCAGTAATTGCCGCATGGAAGCGTGCTCCACTGATTGTGGTGATCGTTCTCGGTGCAGTAGTGACTGCACTCGTGCGTCAATTATAAATCCGCCACGAAATTATTTTGGTGAGGCCTCAACAAGAGTTTTGAGTTTCTTCAGATTGCGACGCCAGATTGCTTTGAGAACTATTCCGCCGCCGATGACTTCACCGATGGGACCACCTAACCACCAAGGAAAAGTCAATTTTTCACTCCACGTGAATTGTGTGCGATTTCCACCGTCAAGTGGCGACAATGTGAAAACTCCCGTGCCAGTCACGATGCCACTGTGCCTGACGCCCATTGCCTCGTTCGGTATCCATTGCGTGATTTCCATTTTGTCAGTCAGCTTGATCGGACCAACTTTGGTGTCACAGTCAAAGCTTGTTCCGACACCTCGTGTTTGATCGCTGTGAAAACGAATTGCTACAGCGTCAGCCATCCAATCGATGTGGCGTTCAACGGGCTCAACGATTTCCCACACGCGAGCAGGAGAGGCATTGAGTGCAATAGATACTGTGATGCGACTCATGCGATTAGTTTCACCTAGATTCGGCGTTCGCGCCTACACGGCGCAGTTCTGCTGCAGCCTGCTCGGGTGGCACGATGTTGATCATCACGCCAGTACCGCGTTCAAAACCAGCGACCGTGGTGAGTTTTGCGAAGAGATGAATATGCCAGTGGAAGGGACCGTCATGTTGATGAGGCGCGGTGTGGAACACCAAGTTGAAGGCAACGTCGGCGAAGAGGCCGTTGAGATGCTTCAGCGAATCGCGTATCGCCCGTCCGACGCCAGCCAATGGTTCATCACCGGAATCAGGTAAGTGAGCGTGGTGATGGCGCGGAATGATTAAAATTTCGTATGGGGCACCGCTCCACCACGGGCAGATGGCGATGGCATCATCGGTCGCAAAAATAACTCGTTCACCAGTGACTAGTTCTGCTTCAACGGTGGCGCACAAGATGCACCCACCTTCAAATCGTACGAATGCTCGTTCTTCGTCAAGAATTTCACCTGGGACGAAAGGCAGACCGAGTAGTTGTCCGTGGGGGTGAGCCAACGAAGCACCAGCCTCACGTCCGTGATTGACGATGGCTTGCGAATAGCGAATATTGTCCGTTGAAGCGTGATCGAGTAAGCGCTTTTTCAGGGTGAGCATTAAATCTGCACAGGTCGCGTCTGAGAACGATTCAATGCCGCGACTGTGGCTTGGTGTGAAAACGAAAACTTCGTGAGTTCCACTTGCTTGCGCCATGACATGTACGGGACCTAAGTTGCGTACTGCTAAAGACTCTTGACCATCAAAGGCGGGATAAAGATTGGGGAGCACGCGCATTCGCCAATCATCTTCATCACCTGTCGAATCAATCGGGGGGAGAGCAATTTCATCGCTGCCCGGACAAAACGGACATGGTCGCGAGGGACCAGATTCGACAGTGGGTGTGCGGGTAGCGAAATCGGTGGGGCGCATGGCCCTTTCGGCGACGATGGTGACCCATCGGCCGGTTAGTGGATTCAGACGAAGTTGACTCACGGTGCTTTCAGGATACGAGATAGTCCGGGTTTTTGTTGATCATTGTGAATACACCGAGACATGTGTCTCAGATTGTTCGGTAAAAGGTTCCTGGCTCATATTCGCCCAACGGTGTTTGAGTCGCAGTCCACACTGCAGAGCCATCTGATCAAGTTCGTCGGGGTATGAGTAGCGAATACTCCAAGGTCTCAAGCGGACACCTCCAGATTCGGTGAATTCAACAAATTGACCATCCACATGCTGGGTACTTGGATCATGGATATCGACCGAGAGAACAACTCGATCCGAACGCATCGAGCGGACTCCTACGGTGCTGCCAGCGGGTCGCTGCGGGTCGGGAACGATGGCTTCGACGACGAATGAACCACCGTCACAAATGCGGTCGGCAACAGCCTGAAAAAGTTGCTGTTGGCGCTCCGCTGTCTGCAGGCTGAAAATGGTGTTATAGGCAATGAAAACGAGCGCGTAGCGTGCGTCCCCAAGCCCCTCAACCATATCTCCCTGGATCGCTGTGAGGTGAAGGTTTCGCTCGAGAGATTTGCGTTGTAGGCGCTCGAGCATCAAGGCACTGGAGTCAATGCCAGTGACCTCAACCCCTGTGGCGGCCAGCGCCAAGGCCAAGCGTCCCGTGCCAACACCTAATTCCAAAAATGGACCCTCCCCACCCAACTCTCTGACAGTGGTGACAGTCGCCTGAATATCGCTGACATCGTCGTACCAG
>SYDZ01000247.1 GCA_005801025.1 Actinomycetota bacterium | reverse complement strand
CACGTTTATCGCCTCGCAGAGGAATACGAATTTCGACCTTTGTGCCTCGTTGGAAACTCAGCCATTCTTCGTACGTTGCCATTGACTCGGGTAATTCAGGCACCAAGAGCATTTTCGGGATGCCTAACAAAGGCTCGTCGCCATATAAAGCTTCAATGATCCGATCAAGGAGCCCCGCCTGCGAGAGATCCTCAACCTTGTCAAGGACGAAGCCTTTACGACCTACTACTCGACCTTTTCGAACATAGAAAACCTGCACCGCGGCTTCAAGTTCATCTTGAGCGATGCCGATCAGGTCGATATCTTCATTACGTTCCCCGACGATCTGTTGCCTTTCAATTGCTTTGGCAACCGACTGCAATCGATCACGCAATCGCGCTGCCTTCTCGTACTCCAGATTCTTTGACGCCAGTGACATGTCATCTTGAAGCCTCTGAACAACTTCTTCCGTATCACCATCAAGGAAGTTGCAAAAATCCTTGACCAGATTGGCGTAATCCTGCTCACTGACTTCGCCAACACATGGTCCACTGCATTTCTCAATATGGAATAAAAGGCACGGTCTGCCAAGTTTATTGTGTTGATTAAATTTACTTGGGCTACACGTACGTATCGGGAAGGTTCGCAACAGAAGATCTAGCGTGTCACGAATTGCATACGCATGCGGAAAAGGTCCGAAATAACGCGTTCCTTTGCGAGTTCTCCCACGCATCACAAGCGCCCTCGGCCATTCTTCATCAGTTGTCACCGCTAAAAATGGGTAACTCTTGTCATCACGTAGGCGAACATTGAAACGCGGTCGGTGTTCTTTAATCAGGCTGAACTCGAGTATCAGCGCTTCTACTTCATTACGTACTGTCACCCACTCAACTGTCTCAGCGGTCTCCACCATCTGCGCCGTCCGAGGGTGAAGCAAAGCAGGATCCTGGAAATAATTCGAGACTCTCTGCCGCAAATTAGACGCTTTGCCGACATAGATCACCCGACCATGGACATCCTTAAACTGGTACGACCCCGGTAATTCCGGTATTGATCCAGCTGGTGGTCGCATCACCATGGGATGTGCCCGACTAACCAAGTTCCATAAGTGGCTTGAGATAAAAACCCGTGTAACTACCAGACGTGTTTGCCACAACTTCTGGCGAACCCTCGGCCACAATGAGTCCTCCGCCTTTTCCACCTTCAGGACCAAGATCAATCAACCAATCGGCTGTCTTAATGACATCCAAACTGTGTTCAATCACCAAAACCGTATTTCCCTGATCAACCAAGCGTGACAACACAGTCAACAATCGCCTGACGTCTTCGAAGTGCAAGCCAGTCGTCGGCTCATCGAGTAGATAGATCGTGTGTCCCGTGCTCCTCTTAGCAAGTTCAGCGGCAAGTTTCACTCGTTGTGCCTCGCCACCCGACAATGTCGGCGCCGATTGCCCTAAACGAACGTAACCCAACCCAACATCAAGCAAGGTCTGCATGTGTCGCGCGATGACTGGTTGGTTGGCGAAAAAGTCCACGGCTTCGGCTACAGGCATATCTAAAACGTCGGCAATATTTTTGCCTTTGAAGGTGATGTCCAAAGTATCTCGGTTGTATCGCGCACCTTTGCACACTTCACAGGGAACGTAAACGTCGGGCAAAAAGTGCATCTCAATCTTGATATTGCCATCACCGGAACATGCTTCACATCGACCTCCTTGCACATTAAATGAGAAGCGCCCGGGCATGTAACCGCGCACCTTTGCCTCAGCAGTTGTGGCGAAGAGTTTACGAATGTTGTCAAAGACTCCTGTATACGTAGCTGGGTTTGACCGTGGCGTACGCCCAATCGGAGACTGGTCCATGTCGATGACTTTGTCTAGATGCTCAACACCATTGATCTTCTTATGTTTGCCTGGTGCATCTTTTGATTTGTAGATGTGTTGCATCAAAACAGGTAGCAGAATATCTCGCACAAGAGTGCTCTTGCCGCTACCCGACACTCCGGTCACCGCAACGAAGCATCCCAAAGGAATCTTTACGGTCACGTTCTGCAGATTGTGTTCTCGTGCGCCAACGATTTCTAGCCACTGTGAACCTGGAGTACGTCTCTTCGCGGGGAGTGGAATGGACCGCTTGCCAGCAAGGTATTGACCAGTGATTGACTCTTTGACTTTCATGATGCCCTTTACGGGGCCGCTGTACACAACTTCTCCCCCGTGTTCGCCAGCGCCGGGTCCGATGTCAACGATCCAGTCACTTTCACGGATGGTTTCTTCGTCATGCTCAACAACCAAAACTGTGTTGCCCAAATCGCGCAAGCGGTGCAATGTTTCAATCAGACGGCGATTGTCACGCTGATGCAAGCCGATTGATGGTTCGTCAAGCACATACAGAGTGCCGACTAGCCCAGATCCGATTTGACTTGCTAAACGAATGCGCTGCGCTTCACCACCCGCCAAGGTCCCTGCGGATCTCGACAAACTCAGGTAATCCAGCCCAACATTGAGCAGAAAACCGAGTCGTGCGTTCACTTCCTTCACGACCCGTGCTGCGATCATCGCGTCTCGATCTGAGAGAACTAAGCCTTCTAAAAATTT
>SYDZ01000021.1 GCA_005801025.1 Actinomycetota bacterium | reverse complement strand
TCGTCGCGTAATGCACAGCCAAAGTCTTCGTCATCTGCACTACTGCTGCCTTCGCTGCTCCATAACCGGGCACAAACTCAACAGCAAAGAACGAAGCCAATGAAGCCAAATTGATCACAGAAGCCCCACCAGCCAACGTTGACTGACTGAGCACAGGTTTCAATAACTGGGTCAGGCGAAAAGCGGCAGAAATATTGATCTGTAAAGTTTCTTCGAAAACATCGGGTTCATATTCGTTCCCGCCATTGGGCATGACTTGCCCCGCATTATTCACGAGAATATCAAGGGCATTCATTGATTGCGCAAGGTCAGCAATCTGCTGGCGATTATTCATATTGCATTGACGATATGTGAAACGCGAGAGATCATTCTCGTAGTCACTGATCGCGAGGCGAGTCCCAGTGATTGCTACTACTGCGCCAGCGTCTGCGAACGCTGAAGCGATTGCAAAACCAATTCCATTTGATCCACCAGTCACGAGGACTCGTGTGCCAGTGAAATTAAATGTTGCGCTATTCACCAGACTTTCTCCCATTTCTTTGATTGTGCACTGCGCACAATGGCGTTAGCCGCCGCTACTTCGCCGAGCGAATATCTCGCGTCAGCCGCTAACGGCGTGCCATCTAAAATCGCTGCCTCAAAATCTTGCCAGACACCTTGATAACTGTCCATGTAATTGCCATGGCCGATGACGGTGCCTTGCCAATCCTTACCGTCAAAGAGACGAACTTCGCCGAGTGCCGAAATCACGATTTCCCCAGTTGTTCCCGTGAACTGAAAATGCGGTTGCAGACCAACGGCGCCCGTTGCCAAAATCACATCGAAACTGGCCACAACACCCGACTGAAAAAGACACAGTGAGCGAACCATTGATTCGCCTTCCATTTTCTCCCACAGACGACCAGTGACCGCAACAACTTCGTCAATCTCTCCCAAGATCATCCTCAGTGGGCGCATCCAATGTGAACCAGTATCTAAAGCGACTCCACCACCCGCTGCGGATTGTTGAAAGCGCCACGATTCATCGCTGGGGTAGAACTCTGGGGTAATACCGAAGTTGTGCCACGAGCGTGCGGTGACAAGTTTGCCGATCGCTCCTTCGGCAATAAGTTTTTGCGCCATCACAACTTCAGGCCAGTACTGAGCATTCTCGGTCAACATAAAAACTCGGTCAGGGTGACGGGCAGCGGCCACCAAAATTCGCTCACAAGCGTCAAGAGTGGGAGCCATCGGTTTTTCCAAAGCCACATGCACGCCGGCCTCTAAAGCCTGAGTGACCAAATCTTCGTGGAGATGATGGGGCACCAAAATCGCCAATGCATCAACACCGATCTCCAGTGCTTGGGCGATTGACGAACAGGCAGTACCCCCAGTGATCTCAGCCAGTTTGTCGGCATTCGCCGAGACGACATCGACACAGGCGGTCACGGTTGTGCGTTGAGCATGTTGCAGAGCCTTTGCATGCCATTGAGCGATGGCCCCACAACCCACAAGCCCAAGACGAAGATTCCCCACAGATCAGAGATTACTATGGACAAGTAATTATCGTGATAACTGGGTGGGACATGACGACGAAAATCCATATCTCTGATCTTCACGAGCCCCAGTTAAGCGACCTACAGAAAATGGCTCGGGATTACGGTGAAAGCCTGTCCCTGGACATGTCGTCAGCGGGCATCTTGCAAGAGGCGATGACCCGCACGGGGCTTGAAGACTTTGGACCGATGGACTTTGTGAGTCGCCTGGATATGTGGCTTGATGAAGTAGCCAATGATCCAGATCGTCTTGGCATTGGGCATTTATCACTGCGCAATAGTTGTGTGCGTTATGCAGCGAATCGCCTTTTGATGCGCGACCTCCTTCGTCGCCATCCCGAGATTCACGACATCAAGATTGAGCGCCCGATCATCATCGTTGGATTACCGAGAACAGGCACTACCCATCTACTCAATGTTTTATCAGCGGATGATCGGCTGCGCTCGATGCCACTCTGGGAAAGTTATGAGCCAGTACCTATGGTGGGCGAGGACGCCGATGCTGCGGGCGTTGACCCCCGCTATACCCGCTGTGCCAAAGAGTGGGAGCAAATGCAGATGGTGACACCGCACGTTGCATTGATGCATCCGATGGACCCCGACCATATACACGAAGAGATTGAACTCATGTTGCCAGATTTCTCTTCATACAACTTGGAGTGGGTGGCACGATGTCCACAGTGGCGCGATTACTACCTCTCACAAGATCAGCAGCCGCATTATGACTACATGCATACGATGCTCAAGGTGATGACATTTTTGCGACCAAGAGATCGATGGATTTTGAAGTCTCCGCAACACTTTGAACAAATCGGGCCACTGATGAAAACGTTCCCTGATGCAACAATTGTGATGACTCATCGAGATCCAGTGTCGGTCATTCAATCGGCGGCAACGATGATGACATATGCGGCTCGCATGGCCTACCGCACGATTGATCCTGCTTGGTATATCGATTATTGGTCTGACCGCATCGAGAAGCTGTTGACAGCAGCGGTGCGTGATGTGCACCTCATTCCAGCCGGTCAACGCATTGATGTGCGCTTTGAGGAGTTCATGGCCGATAATCAGGGGACTATTCAGCGCGTCTTTGATTTCGCTGGACATTCTTTGGATGAGCAAGCATCACAGCAGATCGACGAGAGACTCCGTGCTCGCTCGCGTGATGGGCAGGCAACTGTCGTGTATGACGTGCGCGCCGATTTCAATCGTGAACCCGCCGGTATTCGTGAGCGATTTCAGGGATATA
>SYDZ01000246.1 GCA_005801025.1 Actinomycetota bacterium | reverse complement strand
GCGATCGTGCCCAAGGTGAAGGTCTCAAGGCTCGGGCGCGTATCGTCTCACAGTGCCTCGTCGGCGCAGAACCCTACTTCCACCTGGATGGTCCCGTACAAGCCACGGAGAAGGTCCTACGAGACTCCGGGATGACGATGAACGACATCGACATCGTGGAGATTAACGAAGCCTTCGCCAGCGTGGTTCTGAGTTGGGCCCAGGTTCACGGGATCACGCGCGATGACTTAATGAACAAAGTCAATGTCAACGGCGGAGCGATCGCTCTCGGTCACCCCGTTGGTTCAACGGGGAGTCGTCTGATCACCACCGCATTACACGAACTTGAGCGCAGCGACAAAGAATTTGCCTTGATCACCATGTGCTGTGGTGGAGCAGTGTCCACTGCGACGATCATTGCGCGCGTTCACTGATTTCGTTTTTCTGCCGAACGAAAAAATGACTTATCGCGTTGAGCGAACTAAACCGAGACCAGCAGTGGCTACTAGTTCACGTTGAATCTCATTCACTCCACCACCAAAGGTATTGATCTGTGCGGCCCGAGCAGCACGCTCAACTTCACCGTGGATGACAGCACCCTGCGAACCCTCACGAAGGTGTGACACTGGGCCAAGGATTCCTTGTAAAATGCGGTACACCTCAACTGCCTTCTCGGTTCCAAAGACTTTGACGCCCGAAGCCTCAGCTGGTCCGAGCGTATTATCGGCTACTGATTGCGCAAGCTTCCATGTCATCAAACGAATGGCATCAAGCAAAGCATGACTCTTAGCTAAATCAGTTTGCACCCACGGCACATCAACCATTTTTTCACCAGCAGGTCCACCCGATGGCGTTACTCGGCACCAAGTGGTTACGTCATCAAGTAGACGCTCAGTGAGACCGGACAGAGCAGCCAGACCAACGCGCTCGTGGTTCAACTGCATTGTGATCAACTTCCATCCACCATTGATTTGACCAATCACATTTTCTTTGGGAACTCGCACATCTGCGTAATAGGTCGCGGTGGTCATCACGCCACCCACGGTCACGATCGGCGTCCAAGTAAAACCAGGAGAATCAGTCGGCACGATAATCAGAGTGATGCCCTGATGCTTGGGAGCTTCGGTATCGGTGCGGCAAGCCAACCACACATAATCACTTTGATTAGCACCCGAGGTGTAGACCTTGTTTCCATTAATGACCCATTCATCACCATCGAGAACTGCTGAGCAACGCAAACTTGCGAGGTCGGTACCCGACTCGGGTTCGGTGTAACCAATGGCAAAGTTAATTTCGCCCTTCATGATGCCCGTGAGATACTGATCTTTCTGAGCCTGTGTGCCGTGAGCCATGATCGCTGGTCCCACAGTGTTCACTGTGACAAATGGAAACGGTGCATGAGCTCGTTGAATCTCATCAAACATGATGAATTGATCCGTGGCAGGTCTGCCTTGCCCACCAAACTCTTTTGGCCACCCCAGGCCCAACCAGCCATCGGCGCCAATCTTGCGCACCAGTTCACGGAAGAGTGGTTTGCCTTCACCAGATTCACCAAGTTCAGCGCGAACCTCTGGGGTCAACAAAGCGGCGAAATATTCTCGAAGTTCTTTACGCAATGCTTGCTGTTCTGCAGTTTCGGCGAGATACACACTTCAAGGTTACCCCCGCTCTGACATAGCGTCAGAAACCGTACGGCACAATTTCTCAAATATTTCCGCTAGACAATAGGGGTGCTGATGCTTTTCCCCAAACCTGGTGAGATTTCTCTTGAGATCGCTTATTCCGCCGAGCATCGCCTGCGCCAGGGCGATCGGCCATGGATCGTAATGTCGATGATCAGCACGGTGGATGGGGCAATCTCACTCGAAGGCAACTCCGCTCTTTTGGGCGGGCCCACCGACAGAGCAGTTTTTCTCCATCTCCATCGTGGCGCCGACAGTGTGCTCGTGGGAGCACACACGGTTCGTCAAGACACCTATTCGCCACTCCCCGCTCATCAGGTTCTCGTGGTGGCGTCAATGTCTGGAGATCTAGGCCGTAATTCCCAAGCACTCCTTGCGTCTGGCAACACGCGCATTGTTTCGGGCGATGTGCGCGACTTCGTCAAAGACTTACCGGGCTCAGTCTGTGTTCTTGAAGGCGGGCCCGATCTTAATGGGCAAATGTTGGCTGCTGATCTTGTTGATGAAGTGTGCGTCACAATCGCCCCACGCTTTATCGGAGGTCAGGGCGGGCGTATCAGCCAAGGTGCGTGGGCTCTACGCGACCCGTGGCATCTGGCGCATGTATGTCAAGACGAAGGATTTTTATTTCTGCGTTATTTACGTTCATCCAACAATGGCTGAGACATTTTCGGCAAAGAATTTATAGGTGGACGACTTGCAATATTTAGTTGCATCGGATCGAGCGTCTTGCGATGCAACATCGGTATTGCTTCGGCGAAACTAGGCGGCTGAGCAATGCGCATCAACAATGCAGCGGCAACTTCAGCGGCCTGAATTGCCAATGTTTCCAACTTATGGTGGCGGTGCAGACGTACGCCTAAATCCACCTGCCCAAGACTCCCTGGACCGAACTTGGCGGCCATATCAATCAGCATCCCGATCTCTACGCCCCACCCTGTGGCAAAGGGAATCGCCTCAAGCATTGTGCGTCGACCAGCGAATTCTCCAGCCAATGGTTGCTGGAGATCAGCGATCTCAGGAAAATACATCGACAGTAACGGACGCGCCACCAACTCAGTGGTACGTCCTCCGCCACCTAAATGCGATGGACGCTCATAATTTGCTTTGACTAAACCAAGTTCGTCATCAATCAGCAACGGCATCACCAAACGAATAATCCATTCGGTTGTAAAACTTGTGATGTCTCCATCAACCCACACCACGATGTCACCTGAACTGACCAACAGACTGGCCCACAGAGCGTTGCCTTTACCGCGCTCTACGCCGTAAAAAAAATGCACGTAGTC
The DNA here is from genome assembly GCA_005801025.1 of Actinomycetota bacterium. Classification (GTDB taxonomy): domain Bacteria; phylum Actinomycetota; class Acidimicrobiia; order Acidimicrobiales; family Ilumatobacteraceae; genus Casp-actino8. The sequence continues at coordinate 10,724 of SYDZ01000246.1, read as the reverse complement.
CACAGAGATAACAGTTGCACCCGCTTCAGCGGCGATCTCACCAGTGCCATCGCTTGAATCATCATCAAGCACGATCAACTCGTCAATCAAAGTACCGAGCAAAGTTGGTTCAATCATGCGTACAAGATCACCGACGGTGCCAGCCTCATTACGACATGGGATACAGACCGATATGGTGCGCTCACCTTTAGCGGCGATTGCACTGGCAAGAGTCCATCTCGTTGGGTCAAATGTCTTGATAGCGCTCATCTTTGCTCCATCGCATAACCTGAAAAGTATGTTCTTGTATGGCGTTGTAAACGCTTCACCTGACTCATTAAACCTTGATTCAATCGCAACCGACGCTATCTCTGCCAAACGGAGGGGTGAATATCTGCTGAATCATGGATGTAATGGAATTGATCTGGGCGGACAGGGCTCCACGGACAAAGCCACGGTTATTCCATGGCAGGAAGAATGGGCAAGGCTCAAGGAAATCATTTTAGCGCTGGCCTTCTTCAAGGTTCCCGTGAGTATTGATTCATGGAAGCCCGAAGTCACTCGCCTGGCCTTAGAGCACGGAGCCACGGTCATCAACGCCGCCGATGGGATGCAGAGCGCAGAAATGTGGCAGGTTGCCGCCGATTTTCAAGCCCCCATTGTCTTGCCCTTTTTATCGGGTCCGAATCCACGTGAGATGGAACTTGTCAAAGCCGATCCCGTGCAAGTGATGTTGGATTTTTTTGAGGTGCAATTGAAGATCGCTGATCGCTACGGCTTACGCAAACTGTGCATTCTTGATCCAGGCACTGGCTTTGCCCCATCAAATTGGCCGTGGGAAGAGCGTTACCTATATCAAAAACGTGTGTACTCACATCTCGATACGTTGCGCGTCTTCAATTTGCCCCTCTATATCGCTCTACCCTGGAAAGAAACTGCTCAGCACGATGAACTCTTAGAAATTGTTCTCAAGCAGCGACCCGAATTTGGTCGCGGACATTACCCAGAGAAAATCCGTCGTGTCGAAAGCGAACTCGAACTTAACTAGCGACAGTCGTTCAATGGCCCTCGTCCGTAGACGGCATCGGGGGGCAGATTGATTTCCCAATCAATCGGACAACGCTGAGGGGCCACCTCACTCAGCGGAGCTAGCACGAAACGGCGCTCGCTATAACGCGGATGCGGCACCGTCAGTTCTCCTCCGCTGATGCACACATCATCAAAGAACAATAAATCAAGGTCAAGAGTTCTTGGACCCCAATAGATTTCTCGAACACGCCCGGCAGCAGCTTCAATTCTGTGCAACCAACGCATCAACGCATACGGGTCTAACCCAGTCTCAATCACTGCAACCATGTTTAGATAAGCCCCTTGATTGTCTGGGCCACCGATGGGATCAGTTTCAAACACCTGTGACTGAGACAAGACATTGTCGCCTAATTGAACAATCGCAAATTTGAGAAACCCGACCCTGTCACCCAAATTGGATCCGAGGGCAATCACCGCTTGGTGCATTTTTGGGCCGGCTCAGGTTGCCCGAAAGCGAAGGAGACGCACGGCCGACGATTCCACATCTTCGGGTATCGGTGGACGCAATTTGGTCAATGTCACGTCAACGCCACGGACGCCAGAGAATTGCAACACCACCTCAGCCATTCGCTGAGCCAAACGTTCAAGCAAAAGGTCACTAGTTGTCCGCGCTACCTCGGCAATCTGCATGGAAACTTCTCCGTAATGGACAGTCTGACTGAGGTCATCACTGCGCCCAGCATCGTTGAGGTCGACATGGATATCTATATCCACTCGCAGAGGTTGGGCCGCCTGACGCTCATGTTCAAGCACCCCAATCACACTGACGACCCGCAGGCCAGTTATCAAAATATGGTCTGTCACAGATGCCACGGTACCGTTGTCATCGGCCAAGTGACACCGTCCAGTTGTCTTTCAAGAACGTTTGGCTTGAAGCAACGCCGTCACGGCCTTACCGTCAGCCTTACCTTGGCTGGCTTTCATGATCGCTCCCACCAAAGCGCCCATGGCCTTTTCTTCACCACCACAATATTTTGCCCAGGATTCGCTTTGAGCGGCGATGACTTGATCGACGATGGCTTCAAGCGCCGAGTTATCCAGCGCCTCAAAGCCCTTCGCAGCAGCAATGGCCGTGGCATCTCCTCCACCGTGAGCCACCAGTTCACCGAGAACCGTCTTGGCTTGAGTGGAGGTCAATGCGCCACCGGTTTCCAAAATAATCATTCCCGCAAGATCGCCCGCAGGCACTGCGGGGTTGGAACCCTGCTCAGCAAAAGCCTCCTTGACATGTACCAAGGCCCGCCCCACATCCCCACCAGCTTGACCGACAGCGAGCACATAATCATCTTGCCCGCGTTCAACGATGACCATGATTGATTCCGCATCGCTGGGGACTCCTGTGGCTTGAGCCAAACGATTTCGTCGCTCGCGTGGCAACATCGGTAATGCTGCACGAACCGCTGCAATCCACGCCTGATCTGGATCTAGGGGCACCAGATCAGGCTCAAGGAAGTAGCGATAATCATCGGCATCTTCTTTAGAACGCAAGGTATGGGTACGACCGTCCGTCTCATCCCAGTGGCGAGTCTCTTGGCGAATCTTCTCACCTGCTTCAAGTAAAACAATCTGACGACGTGCCTCGTATTCAATCGCGCGGCCAAGTGAACGAACTGAGTTCACATTCTTGATTTCGCATCTAATACCGAGTGGTGCTCCAGGTTTGCGCACACTGACGTTGGCGTCACAGCGCATTGAGCCTTCTTCCATTTTCGCATCAGAGGCTCCAATGGCTACCAAGATCTGGCGAAGTTCGGTGACATATTGACGGGCCTCATCGGGGGTAGCGATATCTGGGCGACCAACAATTTCAACCAACGGCACACCGGCGCGGTTGAAGTCAATCAATGAATGGGTACTGCCATGAATACGACCACCAGCACCACCAATATGGGTGCTCTTTCCCGTGTCTTCTTCAAGGTGAGCGCGCTCAATACCAATGCTTTTGCCACCCGGCAGTTCCAGCCAACCGTTGACGTTAATAGGTTGGTCATATTGCGAAATCTGATACGCCTTAGGCATATCGGGATAGAAATAATTTTTGCGATGGAAGGTGCTCGCCTGCACAGTGCAGTTCAGAGCCAGTCCGATTCGCATCGCCAACTCAACTGCCTGATGATTGAGCACTGGTAAGGCTCCTGGCAGACCAAGAGTGACGGGATCAATGTGAGTATTCGGTTCATCACCAAATCTGTTAGCACTCGCAGAAAACAATTTAGTTGCAGTTGCAAGTTCCACGTGGACTTCTAGTCCACACACCAATTCATAACCATCTAAAAGATATGAGCCATCGTTGGCTGCAACCTTGATTTCGTTCTTACTCATATCAAACTGAGTCATCGTCCACCACTAGATGCAATCATGCTGCGCTCCAATGAAGCGGCAACTCTAAACATTGTTTGCTCACCCAAAGTTGGAGCCATAATTTGAACACCGACGGGCAAACCAAAGGCACCAGTACCAAAGGGCACACTCATCGCTGGATGTCCAGCCAAGTTAGTGGGGATGGTGTACACATCGCAGAGATACATCGCCAGTGGATCATCCGACTTTGCCCCGACTGGAAAAGCCACGATCGGCGAAGTCGGCGTTAACAACACATCAGCCCTGGTGTAAGCACGATCAAAATCCTCGCTGATCAAGCGGCGAACTTTGAGGGCCTTACCGTAATAGGCGTCGTAGTACCCAGCGGACAAAGCATAGGTGCCCAGCATGATGCGGCGCTTTACTTCATCTCCAAAACCAGCCGAACGCGTTGCGCTATACATCGCATTGGTATCAGGCGCGTTGACACGCTTGCCGTAACGCACACCGTCATAACGCGCCAAGTTACTGCTGGCTTCTGCGGGGGCGATCAAATAATAAGCCGTTAATCCATATTTCATTGACGGCATCTGCACGTCTACCATGATTGCTCCAGCAGCCTGAAGAGCGTCACAGGCTGCTTCAAGACGCTCAGTGACATCGGGGTCGGCGCCACCAGGCATATCGGTGATCCGACCGACGCGTAAACCTTCCACGCCTTGAGACAAAACGCCCTGCAAGGATAATGGACCCTGTGGAATTGAAGTTGAGTCCATGGGATCATGACCACTGATTGCTTCCAGCACCAAAGCTGAGTCACGCACATCAGTGGAGAATGGACCGACCTGATCAAGACTGCTCGCAAAAGCCACTAACCCATAACGACTCACCGTGCCATAGGTGGGCTTGACACCGACGACACCACATAATGCTGCAGGCTGACGAATTGAGCCTCCAGTATCGCTACCAATACTGATAGGAGAAAAACCAGCAGCGACAGCAGCAGCACTTCCGCCACTTGAACCACCTGACACGCGAGTGATGTCGCGCGGGTTATAGGTGACACCAAATGCGGAGTTCTCGGTGCTTGACCCCATGGCAAATTCATCGAGATTAGTTTTACCGATTGTGACCGCTCCCGCAGCCGCTAAACGCTGAACAACAGTTGCGTCATACGGCGGACGCCATCCCTCAAGAATCTTTGATGAGCAGGTGGTTGCAATGCCTCGTGTGCACATGTTGTCTTTAATTGCTATCGGCACACCTGCGAGCACCCCTGGATCACGACCTGCAGCAACATCGGCGTCAATGCGCTCAGCGGCAGCACGCGCCTCATCGGTCGTCACCAAGTTGAAGGCATGAATCTCTCCTTCGCGTTCAGCAATACGCGCTACGTGTGCTTCAAGGACATCAGTGGCCTTCAGGACTCCAGAGCGAACAGCATCGGCGATGGCAGCCGCAGTGCTCGGGATTGTTGTCATCTCAACCGTCCAATCCAACGATTGGTGGAACACGAAAGCGTCCCTCTTCGGCTGCCGGAGCATTGGCCAAAACTTCGTCACGATCTAACCCCTGAACGACGACATCTTGGCGCAAGACATTGGAGAGTGGGTAAGGACGCGTCATAGGTTCAACAGCACTCAAATCAAGGGCATCAATATCAGCAAAATGTTCCAACATCCCAGCAAGTTGCGAGGTCATGCGGGCAACCTCAGCGGGAGTGAGATCAAGGCGAGATAGGCGCGATGCCTTGATCACCGCCTCTATGGAAATTCGTTCGGAAGCTGTTTCGGACACGCCTCAATGCTACGAGCAGGACAGGTAGACGAGCACTGCCGTTTCGGGCCACATCACCGGCGCCTGCAGACCCACGACCTCAAGGTAACGCCCCGTAAAGGTCGCCGGCACCCCACGTAGAGCCTCTGAAAGCCATTCTGGCTGCCTCACCACGGCGCCTGGGACTATGACGGAGGTCGCAGTGGTCAGCGGCACAATCTGAACTTCGTACAGAGCGTCCTCAAGCAAGCCAGGTAAACGCCACATAGGTGGCGTCAGTGAAACCTCGGAGGACAACTGGCAATATGCCACCAGAGCCGAACGCCGATCAAGGGAATACACCCCATGAGACAATCCGGCACCTGCAGTGAGCTCGAAAGTATCAAAACGCACGGTGTCACCGCCATGTAGTAGATAGCGATACTTTTTATATACCCCAATGATGTGTCCTAGTTGTTCCAATTCGGAATCACGAAGTTGTGTGACATCACTTTCAACACCCAAGTGACCGAATAACGCCGTCGCTCCGCGAAAACTCATTGAATGTCGTCGCCCCGTCGTATGTGAACGCTCCGCCCCGATATGTGATCCCATCACCTCAGGCGGTATCAGCATGGATGCCCCACGTTGAATCAACTGACGATCCAATGCATCATTACTATCGCTGGTCCACACTCGTTCCACACGACTCAAAATTGCATGATCAATCCGTCCACCTCCCGAGGCACATGATTCAAAGTCAACGCCCGGATGCAATTCACGGAGACGATCCAACAGCGCATATAAGGCCACAGTTTGATCATGAGTTCCGGCTTTGCCGTCGGGGTTACTCCCCTGTACGTGCCAACGATTCATATCCCACTTCACATAGCCAATGTCGTGATCGCGCAACAGCGCATCTAATTGAGTCAGGACATGTTCAAAGGCTCCGGCATTCCACAGATCAAGCACCAATTGATGACGACCGAGAATCGGCTCATAACCTTCCGCTGCCAAAACCCATTCAGGGTGAGCTCGATACAGATCACTGTCTGGATTGACCATTTCTGGCTCCACCCAAATTCCAAACTGCATATCTAAGGCTCGCACATGATCAATCAATGGATTGAGGCCATCAGGGTAAACCTCGGGTGACACCCACCAATCTCCCAGACCCTGCCGATCGTTACGACGACCAGCAAACCAACCGTCGTCAAGTACAAAGCGTTCAATTCCTAGCGCCGCTCCGACAGTTGCTAATTCTTTGAGGCGCTCAATATCGTGATTGAAATAAACTGCCTCCCAAGTGTTGAGATGCACTGGACGCGCAGACAGTTCGAAACGTGGTGAGCGCCGACGCGCTTCATTGTGAAATCCCCACGATGCCGGAGTCATGCCTGAATCCGAATAAACCCCGATGACATCCACGGTGCTGAATTCATCGCCCGCATAGACACAGATTTCACCAGCATGGAAAAGTTCGCCACTTTGAATGTAGCGACGACCGTCAGGTAATTTTTCGGCGTAGATCACATGATTAGCGCTCCACGCGGCATGTACACCCCACACTTCGCCTTGCCATTCAGTAGCCCCCGATTGCAAAGCCCAGACATAGCCGGGATGCTCATGAGATGAGCGGCCAAGACGATTCTCGCTCGTCCACGCTCCGTACGGCCAGCGAAATTTCTGTAACTCAAACTCGCGACCCCAGCGACCACCGAAGACGCCGAGGTCCTCAGCATGTGCTGCCAGTGGCAGAGAAACCGTGAAGGCGTCAAGCATGAACGGCGAATCGCCAACATTGCGCAAAATACAACGCGCCGTAAGCACGCCGTCGTTGGATAAGTGCAGACAAGAAACGATTTCAAGTTCGGCTATGAGATCATGGGCCACGCACTCTAAAAGGGTGCCGTGAAGATCATCAATGACTTCATGCGATACATAACTGAATCGTGGTGACCAGTGTCGTCCTCCACGGCGGTGCCCTTGCAACCCAGGCCGCCCTGTGAATGCATCGCCATGCACTGGCACGACTGAGATCGGAGTTGTGGAGTCCATCGCTCCGAAAGTCACGGGCAACGAACCCCATGTTTTCGGAAGGTCCGCCAGCGTTTGGCCCCAATGCAAAATCGTCGGGATGCCACTTGAGACATCAACGACAACGCTCACCGTTGAACTCTTGAGATGTTGAATCATGTTCACCCCCGACCTACTTTGTACTCACAATGAGTCATAGTCAACCCGATCTCCGCAAGAATGAGCAGATGCCAGCAGACAGTACGAGCAAACAGCCCGATATTCGTGTTGATTCCGTTCTCGGCACTACCGTTCATGTTGTTGGTCATCGCCAAAGCCGGCCGAATTTACCGACAAATAATACTCCTGGCGAATGCCCGTTCTGTGTCGGAGGACAAGAAGCACCTGAACCCTACGAGGTCCGCTCTTTCGTCAATCGCTGGCCGGCAATGGCCGATGAACGCTGCGAGGTGGTGTTGTATAGCAGCGATCACCATGCCTCGTTTTCCACCCTGAGTGTCGATGCCGCAGCCAAAGTGATTGACCTGTGGGCGCAAAGAACCAGTGCCCTCTCCTCACGCCCCGATGTGCACTATGTACTGATTTTTGAAAATCGTGGTGCCGAAGTAGGTGCCACAATTTCACATCCACACGGACAGATCTATGCCTACGACCATGTCCCCGATCGTCCACAACGTCTCTTTGATGCTTCCTGGAAACCCGACACCACCGAATCTCGCAAGGTCAACACAACCTCTGCGTGGTCGTGTGTCGTGCCCTATGCCTCGCAGTACCCAACGGCAGTGATCATTGCTCCCGTTCAACGCACGAATGACCTTGCGTCTTTGTCATCTGAGCAGAGACGCGGGCTTGCTGAAATCCTGATTGACACTTTGTCACGACTTGATCGTCTCTTTAGCGCTCCTTTGCCGTACATGATGTGGATTAATCAGCGGCCATCTCAAGCGACGCATGATGACGCATGGATGAACATTGAAATTGTTTCACCATGGCGACAATCAGGGTTGGCACGCTTCATAGCCGCTGCCGAAGTTGGTGCCGGCGAATACTTCAATCCAGTGGTACCTGAAGAACTTGCTGAAAAACTTCGCCGACTCAGCCGCTGAAAGGCGCGAACTGCGGCGAGCGCTTCTCTAAGAAAGATTGCACGCCCTCTTGGAAATCAGCACCCATCACCGAAGCGTTCATCATCTGAATTGAGTTCGTCGTTGCAGTATCCACATCGATTTCCCAGTCTCCATAGACCTGCTTCTTCATCTGCGCCCAACTCGTTGGTGAACAATTTTGCGCAAGATCAGTGGCGTACGCCAGAACATGGCCCATCAACTCCGCGCCAGGCACTACACCATTCACCAACCCCATCTGCATTGCTTCATCGGCAGTGATCACCCGACCTGACAACAGCAAATCAAGTGCTCGTGGCATGCCGATCAACTTTGGTAGAACCCACGAGGACCCATATTCACAAATCAGACCACGTCGACTAAACGATGTCGTCAATTTAATTCCACTGGCGGCGAAGCGAAGATCACAAAACGCTGCCAAAACGAATCCAACCCCGGCCGCTGCGCCATTAAGAGCGGCGATGATTGGCTTGGGATAAGAAACGAAATCACTAAAGCGACCACCACCTGTGGCTGGTCCCGCACCACCTGCTGGATTAGCGCGAATTTGATTGAGTGCGTCCATGTCAGCGCCTGGACAAAAACCGCGACCCGCTCCAGTGATCACAACTACGCGTACCTCAGGGTTGAGTCGGCACTCTTCAAGTCGAGCGAAAAACTGCTTCGACATTGCTGCGCTCCAAGCATTCATCCGATCAGGATTATTCAAGGTAATCACGCCGATACCCGGCTCTTGCACTGACAGAAGAACTAACTCAGACTGATTCGACATCCTCTTGACGATAGTCCTTTGCCAACACGGCCTTGCGAGCCTGACGTGCATCACTAGCCAAATAAGCGCCTGCACCGACGATCAGAATCAGAGCAGTCCATTGGTTTAAGCGCAATCCTCCGCCCTCCTTGGCCACATCAATGCGTAACCCTTCAACCCAAAAACGACCAATGCCATATCCCATGACGTACACCGCCAGCAGTCGGCCTGGTCGCGCTCCCAGCATTCGGCGACCCACAACAATCAATATCACCGTTAGTGCCAAGTTCCATAATGACTCGTACAAAAAAGTCGGATGGAATAAAGTTCCCGCTGGATATCCGGCATCCAAAACTTTGTCTGCATCAACTCTCAAACCCCACGGCAAAGTTGTGGCCTTGCCAAATAACTCTTGATTCCACCAATTTCCCCAGCGCCCTACGGCTTGAGCCAATGGCAACGCAGGTGCGACCGCCCATAAGGTCTGCGCAACGGGAAGATTCTCTCTCTTCAGCGCCCAAACTCCCACAATGATTCCTAACAACATTCCGCCAGGAATCCCCAGTCCCCCTTTCCAAATTTTGATGATGTCAAAAGGGTGATCAGAAAAGCGACCCCATTCTGTGGTCACGTGATAGAGCCGTGCCCCTATCACACCCGCTGGCACCGCCCACATGGCGACATTATGTACCTGCTCGGGGCCACCGATACCGATCAAAGTCATCCGTTTGCCCCACAGGCGGACTCCCAAAATCACCCCTAGGGCAATCATCAAGCCATAGGCACGCAACTGCAATGGACCGAGGTGAATCGCCGAACTCCCGGGGCTCGGGATATACGAAAGGAGGTTCACCCAGTCACCTTGGAAATAAAGGCGAGAGCCAATTCATTGATCAAATCCTTGTCATAGTCCTGCGTCGCCACATGGAAACTGCGTTCAAGCAAAATTCTTTCCACAGGTCCACCCCACTGCTGTGCCAATTGATCGCTGGTGGCTGGATCAACGACGTGATCGTTCTTCGATGTGATCAGCAACATCGGGATTGAGCACGAACCATATTGTGACAGCATCGGTTTGATCCCATCTTCAACCATGGAAACCAAAGGTGCCAAAGGTGTTCCCGCGTATGAACTTTCTTTCACATTCGGATCAGCAATGTCTGAACCAATACCTGGGAATACTTCGGTTCCTTCGGCAAGCAAACCCTTTACCATTTCCAACATTTCTTCTGCTTGGGGCTGCGAGGCGGGGTTGATGCACACGATGCCAGACACCGTTGGTTGTCGCAATGCAGTCCACAGAGTCAACGCTCCGCCCATAGACAGTCCAGCCACAACGACTTGGTCAACCCGCGCCGCGAGTCGCGCATAAGCCGCTGCCACTTCTGCGGTCCAGTCACTCCAGCGAGTCGGAATCATGTCCGAAATATCGGTTCCGTGACCTGGAAGACGCGGAAGTTCTACGTCGTATCCTGCCTCAGCAAAACTCTCGGCCACTCCGCGCATTGATGACGGATTTCCCGTGAAACCGTGAATACACAATGCCCCAATTCGAAGGTTTCCACTGTGGCTCCAAGATTCTGCACCAACTACAACTGCCGCTTTATCAACATGTTTACTCATGATCTATTTCTACCGCATGAGGAACATGAAACTAGGGTCGCTCGCGACTCAAGCATGAACAATGC
>SYDZ01000020.1 GCA_005801025.1 Actinomycetota bacterium | reverse complement strand
CCGATGTGAGTTGGTACGTGCTTGGCACAGGCCATTCAATGAATCTCTATATGTGGTTTCAATATGTTGAGGCTCTGTGTTTTAACTTTGATTCTCGCTTAGAGATCCCCGTCATGGCGATAGCGCATGCATTATTGACGGCTTCACTTCTCGTATCGCTCAGGGGTTTGGTTAGCCAATTGGACCTCGGTATAACTGTCAAGGTAGAACTGGGGCGAAAGAAGACTCAATACTCGATCGTCAACTTTAGAAATTGACTCCACCAAGTCGTTGCTGCGGATTTTTCTTGACACCGTTTTTCTCCACACTCCGAGACTTGTACTGCCTGCGCCTTATGAAGCCTATCTTATCTAATCCCTGCCATTGTTCAGCCGAAACATAGAGCAGCAACTATCCTTGGCCACGTGCCTACTCGTCGTCTTCTCCCCCTTGTCGGCGCACTGCTACTACTTCTCTCGGCCTGTCGCGTCGATATCCGTATCGATGTCACCGCCGATAACACCGGCGCTGGAACTATCGATGTCACCGTCGACATTGACGCCGAGGCGGTCGCTCTTGTCCCCGGTCTCGCCGGCGACCTTCGCCTTGACGACCTAGTCGCTAGCGGCTGGCTCGTTGACGGCCCCACCCAAGTCAATAGTGGTGGTCTGCGCCTTCTCTTGCGCTATCCGTTTGAATCGCCCGCCGAAGCAACTCGTGCGCTACGTCAAATCAGCGGAGTCAACGGCCCGCTCCTGAATCCTGAATTAAAACGCGCAGTTGATGGTCGCACCGTCAACACCACTCTTGACGCGACTCTGCAATTCGTTGGCGGTCTCGAAGCTTTCAGTGATCCAGCACTCACGGAAGCAATCGGTGCCGCACCATGGATTGCGACCGCAGAAAAACTTGGTATCGACCCCACAACAGCAGTCTCCGTCACTTTGATCGCCCACCTTCCGGGTGAGATCAAAAAAAGTACGGGTACCGAAGCCGAAGCCGGAGTGGTCTGGAACTCGCCCACCGACGGCACCGCACAAGTTGTCATTGTCGGCACCGCTGAATCCACCGTTGATGGCGGCTTCTGGGTGACACTGACCAACATTCTCGGCTATGTCATCATTGGTTGGCTCGTACTCATCGGCTTACTGATCGCAATTGTCTATCTCAGTCGCCGCCGGCGCAGTCCACCCCGAGAAGCCCGTCCACAAACTCCCCGCACCAGACGCTCCACTAACAGCGCCACACCCGACGCCTAACTTTCACTCATGGCTCGCCTTCGACTCGTCTACAACTGCTCCGATTGCGGGGCCTCCTATCCAAAATGGAATGGAAAGTGCACCGCCTGCGGTGCATGGAACACTTTGGTTGAAGATGTTGAAGACCCCAATGCCGACAGCATTGCATCTCTCGCCGCCGGCATGGCTCTTGTCCCTGCGGGCACTGCACAACTGATCGGCGAAGTTGATACCACTCACGGCTCCCCACGCAGTACCGGCATTGGCGAACTTGATCGTGTGTTAGGTGGCGGCTTAGTTCCTGGCTCAGTCACTCTGCTTGGAGGCGAACCTGGTATTGGCAAGAGCACGCTGTTATTACAAACTCTTGCCGCATGGCCTGGTCGCACTTTATATGTCTCGGCCGAAGAAAGTGCACAACAAGTACGGATGCGTGCCGAACGACTTGATGCCGTGCGACCCGACTTATGGTTGCTCGCTGAAACTGTTTTGCCTCATGTCATGAAAACTATGGACGAACTATCTCCCGAGTTGGTCATCATTGACAGTATTCAAACCATGATCGATCCTGAACTCGGATCATCACCAGGCAGTGTCGTGCAAGTGCGCGGCTGCGCCCACAAGTTAGTGATGGAAGCAAAGCACCGCAACGTGCCGATCATCTTGGTCGGACATGTCACTAAAGATGGTGGGTTGGCTGGACCACGCGTGCTTGAACATGTTGTTGACACCGTCCTGCAATTTGAAGGTGAACGTCACCATGCATTGCGATTATTACGTGCTTCGAAAAATCGTTTTGGTCCAACGACTGAACTCGGACTATTTGAAATGGTTGAGCAAGGTTTGCAAGGTGTCCCCGATCCGAGTGCACTGTTCTTGGCAGATCGCCAAACAGGTAACCCTGGCAGCATCGTGGTGCCAACACTTGAAGGTCAACGTCCGCTGATGGTCGAACTACAAGTCCTCACCAGTGAAGTCAAAGGTGACACGCCACCACGACGTAACGCTCAAGGTCTTGACAACAATCGTCTCGGTATGTTGCTCGCTGTCTTGGGTCAGCGACTCTCGCAACCCTTGGGCAAACATGATGTGTACGCCTCTGTTGTCGGCGGAGTCAAGATCACCGAACCCGGCAGTGATCTTGGTTTGTGTTTAGCGGTGCTGTCGGCCTTAGGTCGCGAACCGATTAAGCCAGATGTGGTCGCCTTTGGCGAAGTCGGCCTTGGCGGAGAAGTGCGCCAAGTCGCGCATGCGTCGCGACGTTTGGCCGAAGCTGCACGACTTGGTTTCTCGACGGCAATTGTGCCGGCAAAATCACCCGAAGTCGATGCCAAGATCAAGTTGGTGCGAGTGAACACAGTTCGTGAAGCGATGAAGGCCTTAGGCATGACTGGCAAAGCTGCTCGCCCCGAAGATTTCTAACTCGCCCGCTACCGACTCCACTTGATTATTTGGTGACGTAACCAGCCCGACTCCCAAAAACTCACGTCCCCACCCTGCGCCAATAGAGCCTGGTGAGCCGCGACCATAACTGCTGCTGCCCTCTCATGATTGGGCTCTAACCGCAAAATGGCTTCGGCGATGTGTACTGCCAAAACTGGTTGATCGGTTGACACCAAACTTTCGGCTCGCTCGCAGGCCACATCTACCCCGCTCAACTGCACCAATTCAGCCATCGCTTCTTTTGGTTGTGTGGCATACAACTCGGTTGATGACTGTAAGTGAAACCACCCCATATAGGTTTCCCAAATCGTTCGAACACCCCAGGCCACTTTGCCGTAGCCCTGACCAACGCGCAGTTCGGCGGGCAGAACGATGTCATTCATCAAGGTATGCACATCAATTCCTGCATTCATTCCCGCCAATGTTTCGCGGTGTACATAATCAACTGCTCCATGCAGACGAGCCAAACAAGCATCAATTAATTCAGCGCCCTGAATCGGAAGGTGTCGACCAGGAATAATCATGTGCACTTGCAGTTCTCGTAATTTTTGCACTGTCTCTAAATAGGGCTCCACAAAACGATAGCGATCACCGCGCAATGTATTGAGGTTAGGAAAGTGTGGAAACAACGGTCCCAATAGATTAGAAATAATCGCCGTTTGGCTCTGCGGTAAAAAGACAATCATTGAATCAATGGTTTCACCCGTCGCGGCAATCAATTGCACTTCTAAGTTTCCAACGCTGAACTCGTAACGATCTTCAAACAACACATCCGGTGTTGGCTTATCTTGTCGCATCGGAACACCAGGATGTTTTTGAGCGATTCGCTGGGCAGCCGCTCCTGACACATCAAACCACACCTGCGCAGTCTGGTAACGAAGACTCGCAATACGCGCGTCATCTTCTTGACACGCTGGGTTATTGGTCTGAGCAATATAGATGGTTTCCGGTTCACGAAACAGTCCGACTCCTCCTACATGATCGACGTGCGCTTGGGTTGTCAAAATATGAGTCGTCGGGCCGGCACAAATCGCGTCAAAGACTGCCTTG
>SYDZ01000245.1 GCA_005801025.1 Actinomycetota bacterium | reverse complement strand
GACTATTCTCCGCTGACGCCAATAACACATGCTGCGACAGCGATTCAGTCCGATGACATAGCTGTTTGGGGAACGCAGTCAAATGTGCTCAGTCGTAGCGCCTATCAACGTGGAGATGTGGACGCTGCCCTGGCCTCGAGCAAGTTCGTTGTCGATGAGTCTTTCAGCACACAAAGAATCGAACATGCATTTCTAGAGCCCGAAAGCACTCTTGCTGTGCCTTCGCTCAGCGACGGTGTGCGTCGTCTACACGTCTACTCAGGTGGTCAAGGAGTGTGGGATGACCGCAATGACATTGCTCGCGTTCTCGGTATTGATCATTCGCAAATCACGGTCGAACTTTTGTCAAATGGTGGTGCCTTTGGTGGCAAAGAAGACATGAGCAATCAAGCCCAAACTGCCTTAGCTGCGTGGCTCCTTAATGTTCCCGTCAAAGGCACCCTGTCGCGCGAAGAGTCAATGCTGATTCACGCCAAACGTCATCCCATCGAGATGCGTTACACCGCTGGTTGCGATGCCGAAGGACGTCTCACAGCACTGAAAGTTCGCGCAATCGGTGATAGTGGTGCGTACGCCAGCGTCGGAATGAAAGTCTTGGAGCGGATGGCTGGGCACGCAAGCGGTCCCTACGCATTAGACAATATTGATGTGGAGGCCATCGCCGCCCGCACAAATAATCCCATCTGCGGAGCATTTCGTGGTTTTGGGGCTAATCAGGCACAGTTTGCCATGGAAGGTGTCATGGACCGCCTGGCGCATATGGTCGGCATCTCTGCCTGGGAGATACGCAAGCGCAACGTTATTCATCCTGGTTCAATCTGGGGCCCCGGACAAATCATGAATGATGGTTGTCTCGGTGCGGATATCTGTCTTGATGAAATCAAGCCTTTCTATGACGAAGCGGTCGCCGCTGGACACGCCGTAGGTCTGGGACTTGGATTGAAGAACAGTGGACTCGGTAACGGATTCAAAGAAATCAGCGGCGCCGTCGTTCACTTTCGTGCCGATGGAATTGTTGAAGTGCGACACGGTTGGACCGAGATGGGCCAAGGTATCAATACCGTGGCGTTACAAGTTGTTGTTCATGAACTCGGTATTGACCCAGAACGGATTCGCGTCATCGTGGACACGACGCGTGAATTGGGATTTGGTCAGACGACGGGTTCACGTGGCACATTGATGGGTGCCGGTGCCGTGAAGGCTGCCTGTGAGGCCGCTCGTGCGGCGAAATTAGCAGTCGGCGTAGATCACTACGGTGAATATCGCATCGATTGGACTCAGAAACTTGGCGAGATAGAAAACCCTGTCATCCATTCCACTTTTGGATACGCCTCGCAATTGATTGTTCTGGATCGAGAGACTGGGAAAATCTCCCAGGTTGTGGCAGCACATGATGTTGGGCGAGCGGTCAACCCCACTCTGTGCGAAGGACAGATTGAAGGTTCAATTCACATGGGTCTTGGTTATGCCCTGACGGAGGATTTCCCATCTGATCCCACCACCGGCTTCCCCACCGTGTCAACTTTGCGTGGTCTAGGAATCATCCGCGCCAAAGATATGCCTCCAGTCACAGTGATTCTTGTTGAATCCCCTGAGCCCAATGCCCCTTATGGCATCAAGGGAGTCGGCGAGATTGGATTAGTGCCAACTGCAGGCGCAGTCGCTGCCGCATTGTTCGATTATGACGGTCAGTGGCGAACGAAATTGCCGATGCGACCCACAGCCGGAGATGACGAATAGCCGTGTCTGCTACGACGCCTGGGATGATCTGCGGGCATCATCATTTATATTCATCGCTGGCACGCGGCATGCCCGCTCCCCCCGTTGTGCCAACAGACTTCTTAAGTATTTTGCAACAGGTTTGGTGGCGTCTTGATGTGGTTCTTGATCTGGAGATGATTTATTGGTCCGCCAAGTTGGGTGCCATGGAGGCGCTCATGAGCGGCACGACAGGAATCATTGATCATCACGAAAGCCCATCGGCAATCGAAGGAAGTTTGGATGTCATCGCTCAAGCGTGTGGAGAAGTCGGAGTTCGGGTGATGTGCTCCTACGGAGTCACGGATCGTCACGGTCCCGATGGAGCGAAACGTGGTTTACAGGAGAATGAGCGTTTTATACGCTCAGGCGGGCACGGCATGGTGGGAGTGCATGCGGCGTTTACATGTTCTGATGAACTGCTACAACAATCAGCGGATCTGGCACAAGATCTCGGTGTCGGCGTTCATATACACGTCGCAGAAGGTGTCAACGACAATGACGCTGGGCGCAGATTGGAACATTTAGCCAACGATGACTGGCTTCTGGTGCACTGTGTTCACCTTGATCGCCAACTGAAGGGAACAATTGCCCACAATCCACGCAGCAATATGAACAATGGTGTCGGCTACGCATTCCCAACGCGTGCTACAAACAGAGTGATTTTAGGAACCGATGGGATTGGATCTGACATGCTTGAGGAAATGCGCCTCGCATATGTCGCAGGTCGCTCCCACGATCTCACGATCACTCCGCAAACAACCCAAGATTGGATTGACAATTCGTATCACTTTATGCCGGAATGCAAAAACGATTCCGTGACATGGAATTACGATAGAGCTGAAAGCCCATGGCACACGGCCTTCACTCCGGGGATTCGGGCCCTTGAGATCACATCGTCCAGCGGAGAAAAGCTTCTTACCAACGGACAACCCGTACGCATTGACATTGATGAGACGAGAGCGAAAGCCGCCGAATCAGCACGAAAATTATTCGCACTCCTATGAGCCAATATCTAACAACATTCACCACAGAGGTCGGACAATGAACCAATCTGTAGCAATCTATTTACAAGATGCTCACCACATCCGCGAAGGTATGGCGTTTGCTCAATACGCCGAGAGCAAGGGCTTTGACGCAGTCTGGCAAGCGGAAAGTCGGTTAGTTCGTGAGGCCACGGTACCGATGGCGGCCTTTGCCAGTGTCACCGAACGAATCAAGATCGGTAGTGGCGTCGTAGATTGCTGGAGTAGAAATCCTGCACGACTTGCAGCAACTTTTTCCACCCTGGATGATTTAGCCCCAGGGCGGGTCATTCTTGGTATCGGAGCATGGTGGGATCCTCTGGCGCAAAAAGTTGGTATTGATCGCAGTAAGCCATTACGAGTGATGCGCGAGATTGTCACTTCGGTACGTGCCTTGTTACATAACGAAACTGTCACTTTTCACGGTGAATATGTTCATCTAGATGGTGTGGAACTTGATTATGTGTACCAAGATCGGCGACCAAAAGATGTGCCCATCTATATCGGTGCGACAGGTATGCAGATGATGGAACTCACTGGTGAAATTGCCGATGGTGTCGTGCTGAATTATCTCGTTTCACCTGATTACAACGATCAAGCTTTGAAGGCATTGGCGCGTGGTGCTGACAAAGCCGGTCGTTCGCTTGACGACATCGACCGTCCGCAGTTGGTTGTGTGCAGTGTTCACGAAGATCGCCAGACCGCACTTGACATGGCCCGCCTGATGGTCACTCAGTACCTAGGTCAACAACCGCACATCATGAAAGCCTCAGGTGTTCCACAATCCTTACTCGATAAAGTCGCAGAAGTTTTGACCTGGCCTGCTACTCACGAACAGGTAGAAGCGGCCAGCAAATTGGTCCCCGACGAAATCGTCGAGTTACTGACTGCGAGCGGAACGCCCGACGAAGCAAGAGCAAAAGTCAAGCACTACATCGACCACGGCTGCACTAGCCCAATTTTGTATCCCCTAGGAGACGTGATGGCGACAATTGACGCTTTTGCTGATTGGGATCCGAGTGCTTAAATTTCCGCTTGCCTCAGGCGAATTTTTTTGTCGCCAAATTATGAACGGCCCGAGCAGTCGTTGCCGCAAAGATCATCAGTGGGCCGAGCACAGTCAAACCAATAAGCAAGGCGGGGACATCGGGTGCAGCCAGAGTCGCCATTAAAACTCCGGCGACCCACAAAGTAATGGATGCCATATTCCATGCTCTCCACTGCACGACTCGCACAGGGTGGGCGAATTGAACATTTGTCATCGTCAAGATTGCCAGAACACCGACGACGACGAGATTCACTACATGTGGAGTATCTAGCAGCCACAGCGTTGGAACGACCATATTCCACGAGGCCGGATAGCCGCGAAACCAGTTCTCGTCATCTTGTTGATCAGTTCGGCTAAACCACAAGCAGGAAAACAACAACATCGCAGCAATAGCGATCATTCCGACTCTGTCATGCGGAACCATCTCAAACTGCCAAAGAAAAGCAGCAGGCACCAAGACGCAGGTCACGAAATCAATGACCAAATCCAAGATGTATCCGTCGAACTTCGTCGTCGCCTCTTCGGGGAGCAGGCGACGAGCACGTGGGCCATCAATGCCGTCAATGAGTTGGGCAAGAATCAACCAAACAATCGCCAACCGAGCCGATCCATCAAGCACCGCGACCAAGGCCGCCATACCCACCAAAACGCCCGACGCAGTAAAAGCGTGTAGAGCCAGTGACAAATCTCGCTTCGGAGAAGGTCCTGTGGCTAGGTTGGCGTCCTGTGATGAATGACTTTTGTTAAACACTGTAAAAATACCCTACGCCGTTTAGTGTTGGAATGGGGCTACGGGAGTGGCTTTATGTTCAAAAAGCCTTGTTTGGCTGAATCATCTTCGAGTGTCCGAACCGGCTACGCAGAACTCTGTTTCGCCACATACGAGATCAAAATGTGGGCTTTCGTCGTGATTGAGATCGTTTCTTTCCCAATTCTTACTTGAGCCCCAAGACGCATGGCGGTCGCCCGGAAGTATCGCGAAATGCGTCAATCAATCTTGTGGGGAGGGCTGACTATGGTCTCATTGTCAGCGCCGGATGTGTATCTTTCCACGGCCAGTCGAGGGCTTCTGTGGGTCGCCGACGGCGTGGTTCTACTTCTCATGGCAACCGTGGGGTCAGTCTCTGCGATCAAACTCCAACAAAAAGTTTCGCTATCAGCATCATTGAACTGTGATGACGTTTAACAAATTGTAAACTAATTAGGTGCCAGTTTTCAGCCCCACCAGTGTGCAGCAATTGATTGACCTTCTGAGTGAGCACCCGCATGCAAGCCTGTTGGCTGGAGGAACTGACTTCATGGTTGAGGTCAATCTCCACGGTCGTCAGCCGCAAACGGTGGTGAATCTTCGACGAGTGAAAGAACTCCACGAATGGTCGTATCGACCCACGCATCAAAGCATCACTATTGGCTCGGCGGTTCCTTACTCCGTGATGGAGACCGGCAAGATTGCCGAACTTGTTCCAGCGCTCGCCCAAGCAGCTCGAACCATTGGGTCTCCGCAGATACGCGCAGCAGGCACTTTGGGTGGGAATCTCGGTACCTGTTCTCCAGCAGGGGATTCGCTTCCCGTCTTAGCAGCTCTTCAGGCAATCATTCATCTCAGTGGACCTCAAGGAACTCGGGATATTCCTTGGGAAGAGTTCATGATCGGAGTGAAGAAGAACGCTCTCAAATCTGGTGAGTTCGTGCACTCCATCACGGTTCCCGTCGTACAAGGTTGGCAAGGTTACGCAAAAGTTGGCACACGCAATGCCATGGTCATCGCCACTGCGTCAGCCTGCTTAGTGCGCGATGCCGATGAAGGATTGGTGACAGTCGCCTTGGGTTCGGTGGGAGCAACAATCATCCGTTGCACACAATCTGAAAACTGGTTAGCGAAAACGGCTTCTCTTCGCTTAGGCGCACAACTTGACCCAGCAATAGCAATTGAATTTGGTCAACGAGTTGCATGGGAGTCGAGACCCATTGACGATCACAGATCAACCGCCGCATATCGCCGACATTGTGTGGCGATTTTGGCACAACGACTTTTGATGAGGTC
>SYDZ01000244.1 GCA_005801025.1 Actinomycetota bacterium | reverse complement strand
GTGATGGCGAAGTTGTTTCCACCACGCATGAAACCGACGGGGTCCGAGTGCGAGCCCGTTTGGCTGATGCCTCAAGTGGGCGCTTAAGTGAATTTATTGTTCTTGAAGGCGCTCTACCCCCAGTCACATGAGACAAAATGAAGGCAGTATGAATGCACCTGATCGCCCTGCTGGTTTTGAACCACCTCCGTATCCCTATGAGCGTTTGGACTCGTTCAAGCCCCTAGCAGCAGCTTTTCCTGGAGGATTGATTGATCTCTCCATCGGTACGCCGTGTGATCCGCCACCAGCATGTGTACTTGAGGCCTTGGCAGTGAGCAACAGCGAACGCGGTTATCCAGCGTCAGTCGGCTCGCAGGCCCTACGAGAGGCATTCGCCAGTTGGATGGATCGCCGTTTTGCGGTCACCATCACACCAAGCGATATTGCCGCCTGTATTGGCACCAAAGAGTTTGTGGGCACGTTGCCACAATGGATGAAGCTGAGGACGCCTTGGCTGGATACGGTCCTGTATCCAGCAGTTTCCTACCCAACCTATGAAATGGGAGCTACCTTGGCCGGCTGCCGGGCTGTCAGTGTCCCGACAAATGAAAATGGCGGAATTGATCTGTCGGCACTCAGCCCCGATGACGCTGCACGCGCACTTTTGTTATGGGTCAACAGTCCGTCGAATCCAACTGGCGCGGTGGATGATTTGGGTGCAGCCGCACAATGGGGTCGGGAACATCAAGTTCCTGTTTTCAGCGATGAGTGTTATGCCGAATTCATTTGGGCGCAAGAAAACGGTAAGGCGCGCACCCAATCGATTTTGCAACATGGTTCACAGGGAGTGATCGCCGTGCATTCCTTGTCCAAGCGGTCAAACTTGGCCGGTCTGCGGGTTGGCGCGTACGCCGGCGACAGTGAACTCGTGCACTATTTGTCCGAGGTGCGCAAACATGTCGGGATGATGGTTCCAGGACCAGCGCAGGCTGCCGGTGTTGCCGCGTTAGACGATGACCAGCACGTTCTTTTACAACGCGATCGGTACCGCCATCGCCTTGAGCGGATGGCCGATATTTTGTCGAAGTGGTCTGGTGTTGACGTGCCCCTACCTGCGGGTGGTTTTTACCTGTGGTTCCATGTTGGAGATGCTTGGGATTACGCCGAAAAGCTAGTGCGTGCAGCAGGAGCATTGGTGAGCCCTGGAGATTTGTATGGGGCGCCAGGGGGCGGGTTCGTTCGCGTTGCTGTTGTGCAAAGTGACGGCGCAATTGAACAGGTAGCACAACGACTGAGCGTTGCCTAACGAGATCTGTTGCGATTTTACAATCGTCGCAAAACGGTGACTACTTTGCCAAAAACGTGTACCTCGTCAGCGGGGAAATGCATCGGTTCAAGGCGCGGGTTAGCTGGTAGCAAAATAATCTCGCGACCTTTGCGAGTGAATGTTTTGACGGTTGCTTCGTCACCCGGAATACCAGCCACGACGATGTCACCGTTATCGGCCGTGACTTGCTGGCGGGCCACGATGTAATCACCGTCAAGAATTCCAGAGTCAATCATTGAGTCACCGCGCACTCGCAACATAAAGAGATCTCCATCACCAGTGAAGTCAGCGGGCAGAGGGAGTAGTTCTTCAACATTTTGTTGAGCAAGAACATCAGTTCCGGCGGCGACATCACCGATCAGTGGTACATGGTTGACCTTGCTACGCGAGATGATTGCTCCACTATTGCGATCCCAGTTGACCTTGATCGCTCGCGGCAGGTTGGGGTCTCGTTCGAGATAACCCAAGCGTTGCAAGGTGCTGAGGTGATTATGAACTGTCGACGGAGAATTGAGACCGACTATTTCACCAATTTCTCGGACGGAGGGGGGAAAGCCACGCTCCTCCATGCTGGTCTCAATGCATTCAAGGATGCTGCGTTGACGAAGGGTGAGGGTGAGTTCGATCATGGGTGCATCGTACGGGTGTTCGCCCCAGGAGTCAAACACCTGTTCGTATTTTCTACAAAATCGCTGGTCAGAGATGAATCTTTCAGCGAAGGTTGACACCGAACAGGCGTTCGCATAACCTGCCTCACAGTACGAACAGGCGTTCGGTTCGGGGACTGACAATTCCTGCCTTACCCCTGTTGCAATCTCAGATCACAAGTTTTCAACCCATTAACCAATTCGAAAGGTACATCATGGCCCTCGCACTTGATCCTCGGTACATCATTGAGATCCGCCCCACTAGGGGCTCGGCAATGCAGTTTTCTGCGGCTCCAACTCGCAATGTGTCGCGCGACGTCTATCTTCGTCGGCGAATTGTTGCAGGTCTGGTCGCCCTATCAGTTGTGGTTGCCGTCTGCCTCGGCATCCGCACTTTGGCGAGCCGTGGGGACGGGGCTGCCTCTCTCCCCGCGGTGACGCCCCAAACGCTGAGCATTGACAACGCGGCAATAAATCCAATCTCTCCTGATCTATCGCTGGCCTATGTTCGGGGAACTGATTTTTACATCGTGCAACAAGGTGACACCTTGTGGTCCATCGCCTCATCGCTGACAGACGGCAATTTGCGAAACTATGTTGACGAGCTTGTGAACCTCAATGGCGGGGCTTCTGTGGATATTGGCCAACGCCTTGTGTTGCCCACCAAATAGCACGGCGATACTCGTCTGATTGGCGAAAAAAAGTCAAGTTTTATTGAGACTTTTACACTACGCTGTACATATGCGTTGCGTTGTTTGTCGCCATGAAGACACCAAAGTGGTGGACTCTCGAACTGCTGAAGATGGTGGGGCAATTAGGCGTCGTCGGGAATGCCCGCAGTGCATGCATCGGTTTACAACTTTTGAGCGGATGGACGAAGTTCCTTTGATGATCACGAAGACCAAGGGCACGCGTGAGTCCTTTGATCGTGGCAAACTTATTTCTGGGGTGATGGCCGCGGCCAAGGGTCGACCCATTGATGATGATGCGGTGAACGCTCTTGCAGATTCGGTCGAAGAAGAATTGCGACTCGGCGGCGGTGGCGATGTGCCAAGTACCCGAGTGGGACTTGCGGTTCTTGAACGTTTACGTGAACTTGACGAAGTTGCCTACATGCGTTTCGCCAGCGTCTATAAAAACTTCGATGGGGCGCAAGACTTTCAGCGAGAAGCCGCTCTGCTCGATAAGTCGCCCGTCAGTTGAGATACCTCGCCGGGTTCTAGAGTTCTTCTATGAGTGACACCCGACTTGCTTTTCGAACATGTCCGTTATGTGAGGCGGGTTGTGGCTTAGAGATCGCAGTCCAAACTTCGCCCTTGCAAGTCATCAACAAGACCGAAAGCATCGGTCGTATCCGCGGTGACATGGATGATGTTTTTTCACACGGGTTTATCTGTCCAAAAGGTTCAACACTCAAGCAACTTCATGAAGATCCAGATCGTTTACGCAAACCGCTGATGAAGCGCAATGGTGTCCACGTTGAAGTTGAGTGGGATGAAGCCTGGGCTGAAGTGGCTGGGCGACTACAAGATCTCATTGAACGACATGGTCGTGATGCTGTAGCCGTCTATCTCGGAAACCCCAATGCCCACAGCCTGTCGGCCATGCTGTACAACCGAACTCTGCTTCAGGGTCTGGGCACTCACAACCGTTTTAGTGCCTCGACGGTTGATCAACTTCCCAAACAAGTCGCCGCTGGTTACATGTTTGGCACTGGAGTCCATGTTGCAGTGCCTGACTTGGATCGCACAGATTTCCTGATGATGTTGGGTGCTAATCCGTACGCTTCAAACGGCAGTATGTGCACGGCACCAGATTTCCCCGGACGCATTGAAGCTATTAGGGCTCGTGGCGGAACGGTCGTTGTGGTTGACCCTCGGTTTACTCGTACGGCTCAAGAGGCTGATACGTGGTTGGCAATTCGACCGGCGAGCGATGCCCTATTTCTGATGGCCGTGGTCAATGTTTTGTTTGCCGAGAACTTAGTGAAGATTCAAGATCGGATAGCCGATTTACTGAATGGGCTAGAGGATATTCGTCGAGTGTGTCAGCGTTTTACACCTGAGGCAGTGAGCGATGCAACGGGTCTTGAAGCTGAAGTCATTCGTCAAGTGGCGCGCGATATGAGCGCAGCCTCACGTGCCGCGGTGTACGGACGCATCGGCACCACGACAACTGAATTTGGGACAACCGCAAGTTGGCTCGTGGATGTCGTTAATACCTTGACAGGCAATTTGGACAGCGTCGGCGGAGCAATGTTTGCCAAGCCTGTGTTGGGTGGGCCCACCACCCGTGGGACCTCCGGAAAGGGTTCAGGTTTTCGTATCGGACGGGGTGGGGGAAAGACCAAAGTCAACGGATACCCCGAAGTCATGGGCGAATACCCAGCCGCCGCTTTAGCTGAGGAGATCACTCATGTCGGCGAATCTGGAATTAAAGCCTTAATCACCGTCGCTGGTAATCCAGTTCTATCAACTCCTCATTCGCATCAGTTGTCAAGCGCCCTTGAGCAACTTGAACTCATGATCAGTGTTGATATTTATCTCAATGAAACGACGCGACATGCCGACATCATCCTTCCATCGCCTTCGCAATTACAGCGTGATCATTACGATGTGTTGCTTTTGCAATTTGCGATTCGCAATGTAGCGAACTACAGCCCAGCGGTCTTACCTCTTGATGATGGACAGCCTGATGAGTGGGAGATACTTGCGAAGTTGGGATTGATAGCTCAAGGTTTTGGGCCTGACGCTGATCCTGTGCAGGCTGACGATCTTGCTATTGATGGTTTAGTGCGTCACAGCGTCGGCGATCCATCATCTCCGATTCATGGACGTGATGCTGATGAGATTATTGAATTACTCAATAAAGATGGGCGATTTGGACCAGCAAGAATGTTGGACATGATGTTGCAAACCGGTCCCTATGGGGCTGGCTTTGGATCAAATCCCGATGGAGCGAGTATTGAGTTGTTGTTGTCACATCCTCACGGAGTTGACTTTGGCGCACTTGAACCGCGCTTATCCGACGCTCTGCGCACACGCAGTGGAATGATTGAGCTAGCTCCGCCAGAATTATTGGCCGATGTGGATCGACTACATGCGGCAATCGCAGAGTTGTCACAACGTCGTTTGGTGTTGATCGGTCGCCGTCATCTCAAGTCAAACAATTCGTGGATGCACAACATCGATGTGTTGACAAAGGGAAGTATGCGTTGTTCGTTGTTGATGCATCCAGATGATGCTGCACATTTGGGTTTGAACGATGGTGCGCGGGCGATGGTGAGTTCGCGTGTTGGATCACTTGAAGTAGACGTTGAGTTAACTGATGACATCCGTTCTGGCGTGGTGAGTTTGCCTCATGGTTGGGGGCACGATCACCCAGGCACAAAGATGAATGTGGCGGCCGCACGCGCTGGTGTGAATTCGAACATTTTGTCGGATCATCTCGCCATGGATCCCCTGTCTGGAACTTCGGTTTTGAATGGGATTCCAGTGACAATTGAGGCGTTGCGGGGCTAAATCATCATCAACCAGTGTCCCCAGGGTTTTCCCCAGGGTTTTCCCCTAAACAAAGTGGTAATTCACATGTTTATCCACTTCCTCCCCACAGGGTGACTGGTTTATTGTGAGCTCCACGAAGGGGGTGACGTTGTTTCTCGGATAGTGAATCGCATAAAAAAGGTCGTTGAAAAGCAACACTCAATATGCGGAGCAATTAGGGCCTCACAGTTCCCGGACCTGCGATACAGCGTCACACCTTCAATGTTTCGTCTAGTTTTTCTTTACCGTATGTGTGTGACGTGTGCCATATTAAATTCATCAAAAAGGTCTTTTTTATGCCTCTGAGCAGGTGTTTCTTGTGGGTCATTGACAAGTGTGTAGTTACACTGATGTAATATCACTACTGCTTGTGGCGACATCGGTGGCGGGGGATGGGATACACCACATCTTGTGTTTGATGTGTCAAGATCTAGGACCTTCAAGCAATCAAGTTATAAACTTTAACCTCGACACATTTTCAGAAAAGGAATCAAAATGTCACTTGCCCCGGATCGTCTCGCAATTGGAATCCGCCGTCATTACACCACTGCTGGGGTCCATCCCTACGACCAAGTGGCTTGGGAAAAGCGCGATGCGCGTATTTCCAACTGGAAGGACGGTTCGGTTGCCTTTGAACAACTTGATGTGGAATTCCCCGTGGGCTGGTCGCTGAACGCCACCAATATCGTGTCTCAGAAATATTTCCGTGGCACGCCAGGAACTGAAGAACGCGAGTCTTCGTTGCGTCAGGTCATTGACAGAGTTGCTGGCACAATCACGAGGTGGGGTGTCGAGGGTGGTTATTTCGTCGATCAAGCCGAGGCAGAAAACTTCAGTGATGAATTGAAGTTTATTCTCCTCACGCAACGTGCTGCTTTCAACAGTCCAGTGTGGTTCAACATCGGCGTCAAGGATGTGCCACAGCAAGCGAGTGCTTGTTTCATCTTGGCCGTTGAAGACAAGATGGATGCCATCCTGAACTGGTATCGCGAGGAAGGAACCATCTTTAAAGGCGGATCGGGCTCGGGTATCAATCTGTCAAAGATTCGATCAAGTGTTGAGCTTTTGCAGGGTGGTGGAACTGCTTCAGGTCCCGTCAGTTTCATGCGTGGTGCTGACTCCTCTGCCGGAACGATTAAGTCTGGTGGCAAGACCCGTCGAGCGGCCAAAATGGTCATCCTCAACGTCGATCATCCAGACATTGAAGAGTTCATTTGGTGCAAAGCCAAAGAAGAAAAGAAGGCCCGCGTTTTGCGTGACGCTGGATTTGATATGGATCTTGATGGCGTCGATTCATTCAGCGTGCAATATCAGAACGCCAACAACTCGGTGCGCATCACCGACGATTTCATGAACGCAGTTGTTGAAGGTAAAGAGTGGTCCTTCAGAGCGGTCAAGACTGGCGAACCAGTGCGCACCGTGCAGGCTCGTGACTTGTGGCGTCAGATAGCAGAAGCCTCGTGGGATTGCGCTGATCCTGGTTTGCAGTTCGACACCACGATCAACAAATGGCACACGTCTCATGCATCCGGTCGGATCAACGGATCCAATCCGTGCAGCGAATACATGCACATTGATAACTCAGCATGCAACTTGGCTTCAATCAACTTATTGAAGTACCTCGATGATCAAGATGTTTTTGATGTTGAGGCCTATAAGCACACCATCGAAACTATGTTCACTGCTCAAGAAATCTTGGTTGGCCGTGCTGACTACCCAACGGAGATGATCGGTGAGAACAGTCGCAAATTCCGCCAGTTAGGTCTTGGATACGCCAACCTCGGAGCATTGTTGATGGCTCTTGGTCTGGCTTACGATTCTGTTGAAGGTCGTGCATGGGCTGCTTCTTTGACCAGTTTGATGACTGGTCATGCGTACGCCACAAGCGCCCGTACGGCAAGCCGCATGGGGCCACACGCCGGCTTTGCAGAGAATGAGCGCTACATGCTCAACGTGTTGCGGAT